>DLVK01000008.1:0-4009 GCA_003444235.1 Rhodospirillaceae bacterium | reverse complement strand
CGGTGGACGTATCGTTTCTACACGTTCGCGAGCGGACGAACGTCATTACCGCGCCACCTCGGGAGACGAGGCTAAAGGCAAACCGGTTGTAGTTCTAATCGACAAGGGATCCGCGTCGGCTGCGGAGATCGTTGCCGGCGCGCTCAAAGAGCATCGGCGGGCAACCCTAATTGGTACGCGCACATTCGGCAAAGGTTCGGTGCAAACGATTTTACCGCTTTCGACCGAAGACCGACTCAAGCTCACGACGGCGGTATATTTGACTCCGAAAGGTAGTACGGTTGATGGCGGAATTTCGCCACACATTGTCGTGAAAATGAGCGACAAGAAAAAAGGCGACGACCAGCTCAACTATGCACTCACCTTTCTCAGGCAACGCGCACGCTAAAACTATCTGTTATTCGAATCGCTGGGCGGAGTGGCGAAATTGTCGTCAATTTTGGTCAGCGCTGCCGGAGAGAGATCGTCAGGTGTGAGTTCGCCTAACCGATCGGCCTCCAGAAATTCGAGCAGTATTGCCACTGCCATGGTTAGTTCATAGGCACGCCCGTCGAGTTCCGCATCCTTGAGTGCCGAAGCCATGGCGAGTTGGGCGCTGTTGTAAATCATTTTGGGGGCCAGCAAAAATTTACCGGCTTCGGCGCCATTATGTATTGCGTCCTGCGTAGTTTCTCGATCTTCGAGCAAATCGCGGCAGTAATTGTCGTCCTCGGAAAAGCCCCCGCGACATTGCAGTGGCCTTGCGGGATGGATCGAACAACTTCCTTGTTCGAGAAATGCGCAAGCAATCTGTTCGTCAAATCGTTGGTTTGATGTTTTGCCCGCTATTTCTCCTGCACGTTCGTCAAGGTGTTTCCGAAGTCCATCGCGTGTTCGATTTTCCCGTGGGTCAGCGAGAAAATCGAGCACTTTCAATAGTTCCGGAAATGTGACCATTACGTTCTGATGGCAACACCACGAACAACCTTTGTGGCAGGCATATGAGGGCTGGTCAGGCTCGATGGCGGCCCAAACGTCGTCGATGTCGCCGATTACCGCGTCGGCCATTTCACGTTGTTCGCGATGTCCGCATCCGGTCGCGAGCATGCCTGTGCAGTCCTTAAAAAAGGCCTCCAGTGTTGTCGGTTCGATGAGATGCTCGGTCCATTGGTCCGGGTCGGACCTGATGGAGTCCTTCAGTGCTTTGGGCGCGCGCTCATTGGACATGTTCCCATCGTTGATAACCCGTCAAGCCGCGTCGGCACAAGCAATGGTTTTATGGAAACTGCTGGGAAGTAAGATAGATTCGATTTTATTGGGCGACGGACAATAGCGCCCTTACGTCTGATTCGGGGATCGGTCGAGAGAACAGGAAGCCCTGAGCGTAGGGGCACTCCAATGTTTGCAATGTACTTTGGTCGCATTCGGTTTCGACGCCTTCTGCGATGACTTCCATGCCGAGCGCTTTGCCGAGTTCCAAAATGGTACGTACGATATCGATGCCGCCGTCGGGATCGCCCATTGCACTAATGAAACTACGGTCGATTTTTAGGATGTCGACCGGGAATTGGCCAAGTTGAGCGAGTGACGAATAACCGGTGCCAAAATCGTCAATGCTAAATCGAAGGCCGATTTCACGCAGTGATTCGAGTTTTTTTCGAACCTCGTTCGGGTTCCGCATGATCGTCGATTCCGTGATTTCGAGCTTAACGCATGCCGGTCGAACTTTAGTATCCGCGATACAGTTCCAAATTCGCGTGACGATGTCAGGCTTATTCAATTGCTCCGGCGAGAGATTGATACTGATGGTCAACTCGTCGTTTTCGAATTCCTTCTGCCAGGCGACAATTTGCCGACAGGCCTCATGTAAAATCCAGTCGCCGATTTCCGTTATCATGCCGGTGTCTTCGGCGATGCCAATGAATTTGTCGGGGCCTAGGAGTCCTTGTTCGGGATGTTGCCAACGGATGAGCGCTTCAAATCCACTGATGCTTTCGCCATCGAGAGCCATGATCGGTTGGTAAAAAACGGTGAATTGATTCTTGTCGAGAGCCGTGCGGAGATCGTTTTCCATCTGCATCATGTGCGCAGCGCGGGTTCCCATAGTAGGGTCGAACAGTGTGTAGCGCTGACGGCCCTTCGCCTTTGATTCGTACATTGCAATATCGGCGTCCCGAAGTGGTGCTGTAGGGTCCTCGTAGTGGGTTTGTCCGATCGCGATTCCGATGCTGACTCCAAAGACGATTTCTTGGTCCTCGATGGTAAAGGGGTCGTCCAGTGCTTTTTCGATCCGTTCTGCGACAACGATAGCGAAATCCGGATCTTCGATATCTTCCAGCAAAATACCAAACTCGTCGCCGCCCAAACGCGCTAACGTGTCTTCCTCGCGCAGGCAGTCTTTCAGGCGGGTTGAAAGGCTCATCAACAGCTGATCTCCGGCGATATGGCCGAGACTGTCATTGATGCGTTTGAAACGATCGCCGTCGAGGAACATCACCGCATAGGGACTGTTTCCGCGGCGTTTGCTTCGCGCGATCATTTGCGACAGGCGATCCATGAAAAACTCACGATTGGGAAGCCCTGTGAGTCCATCGTGAAACACACTTTTCTGAAGTTCTTCCTCCGCGTGCTTGCGTTTAGTGATGTCTTCGAGCCGACCTTCGAAATAGCTGATTTTGCCACTGGCATCCAAAACCGCCCGGGCGCTTTCGGTGACCCAAATTTTGCTGCCGTCCTTCTTGTAGACCTCGGACTCGAACTCTTTGACGGTCCCGTGCGTGCGCATCATTTGTTCGAATTCGCGGCGGCTTTCTGAGTCCACATAAATTTGCGAAGAGATATCCTCGATACCGGCGATAAGGTCTTCCGGCGATTCATAACCGAGTTTTGTTGCCAGTGCCGGATTGACGGCAAGATAACGGCCACAGGGTGTCGATTGAAAAATGCCCTCGACGGCGTTCTCGAATAATCCTCGATATCGCTTTTCCGCCTGGCGTACACTCGTACTATTCACGCTACTGACATCAAAGAGTGCGATAATCATTGGTCCACCCTCATCACGAGTGCGGCAAATTTCAAGCATGCAACTGAATTTCTGGCCGTTGGCGTGTGTGTAGGTTTGGTCGTATTCCAAACTTGTATCGGTGCCGGTAAAAAATTCGTCGATCAATTGCTGACATCCGGTTGAACTTTCCGGATTGAGCAGTTCCGACGGCGAAAGCCCCAGTAATTCCTCAGCAGAACGACCGAATAAATTTTGTAAAGCAGGATTGACGTCGACGATGCGGACGGCTTCGTCGAGGATTGCCATGCCTAAGCCCGCATGGCGGAAAACCGTCGAAAACGCGGAGTTTTCAGGCGTCATTACATTCATTTTCCGCAAATCCACATGCTTATTTTTGTTTATTGCGGGAAATTAACCATAAATTTATTTACGAACCTTTAACGCTGGATAGAGAAATTGTTCGGCATAATTTCCCTAAAATTCGGAGTCCGAATTTTTTTAGATAACGGTGCGGCGAGATAATTTGGATTTCACGGCTATGCGCCCGGGGCCATTCCCATGCGAGTGGGTCCACCGTTTTGCTGAAGTTCTTAAGGGACAGTTCTTCAGGAACCGTACAATATCGTACAGATAAGGATGGCCGCGGCGATTCCCGCAACATCGGCGGTAAGGCCCGCCGCAAGTGCGTGACGTACGCGGCGGATTTGCACAGCGCCGAAATAGACCGCGAGCACGTAGAAAGTTGTCTCCGTCGAGCCCTGCAAGGTGCTAACCAAATAGCCGGTGTAGCTGTCGGGCCCGATCGTCGGGTTCTGAATTGTCGAGGCGAGGATGCCGTACGCACCGGAGCCGGAAAGCGGTCGCAGAATTGCCATCGGCAGCGCATCGGCGGGGAGACCGAAGAGTGCGGTTATCGAACCAAGCGGGCCTATCAGTAATTCCATTGCGCCGCTAGCTCTGAACATGCCGACGGCGACCAGGATCGCGACAAGATAGGGAATGATGCGGACCGCGACTTCGAAACCG
>DLVK01000142.1:0-3339 GCA_003444235.1 Rhodospirillaceae bacterium | reverse complement strand
GCTGCTCTACCAACTGAGCTACGACGGCAATCTGGGTCTTCAATGCGCTCTTATATAGTCGCTTCCGTGCCGCTTCGCCACGCGCGAATTATTTCTCGTTCCGAAAAGCTACAAGGTGCCGAAATCGATCTTGCCGTGTCGGTCTAGCGTGCGTTCCATCGGCGGCAATTCCGATTTGAGACCGTTGCCGCAATTGAAGATGACAGCTTGATCGGATTCGGAGATGCGACCCTGGTCGAGCGCTTGTTTGTAGGCGGCGAGGCAAGCTGCGCCCTCGGGGCCTAGGTGAAATCCTTCGATGTGGGCGGTTTCGGCGCGGGTCGCGGCGACGTCTTCGTCGGAGACCATGACACCGAAGCCGTTTGAATCCCGCATGACCTGCAAACATAGAAAATCGCCAAGGGGCTTCGGTACTCGCACGCCATGCAAGTTGGTGGTGACCGGCTCCCACGGCTCTTCGACGAAAGCCATGCCCTCGTCGAAGGCTTTGACCAGCGGGCCACAGCCTGTCGATTGTACCGCTACCATGCGAGGACGCTTCGGTCCGATCCACCCCAATTCGGCAAGTTCGAGGAATGCCTTCCACATGCCGATCAACCCGGTGCCGCCGCCGGTCGGATAAAAAATCACGTCCGGCACCTCCCATTCCAATTGTTCCGCAAGCTCGAGGCCCATAGTTTTCTTGCCTTCGATCCGGTAGGGCTCCTTCAAGGTCGATAGATCGTACCAGCCTTGGGTTTTTGCGCCTTCGGCCACGAGTTCGCCGCAATGGTTGATGAGCCCGTTGACGCGATAGGTCTCAGCACCGTGAAAAGCGATCTCGCGCACGGTGACTTCGGGCGCATCCTCAGGGCAGAAGACGGTGGCGCGAAGTCCGGCTCGGCTGCAATAGGCCGCCAACGCCGCGCCAGCATTGCCCGCCGTTGGCATCGCGATATGGGTAACACCCAATGCCTTGGCCATGGTGACTGCGAGCGCAAGCCCGCGTGCCTTAAAGCTGCCGGTCGGCATGCGTCCTTCGTCCTTGACCAGAACTTCGCCGCCACCGAATTCTTCTGCGATGCGGGGAAGGGCGACCAACGGCGTCCAGCTTTCGCCCAGACTGACGATTTCCGCCTCCGGCGGCACCGGGAGCAATTCCTCGTAACGCCACATGGTTTGCGGCCGTGCGGCAAGGTCACTAGGTGCAACGGCCTTCTCGATCGCCGCCAAATCGTATCGCACTATTAACGGGCGATCCGCATCGGAGAGATTATAGAGATAGCCCGGTTCGTACTGTTTGAACGAAAAGCTGCATTCGAGATGAGTGACGAAGGAGCGAAGTCCGGCCATCGCTTCCTCAAGGCTTAGGCGCGTAGGTGCGGCCGAGCTCGGTAACGTGTTCCTTGATCTCGGCGGCGTAAATCCGTTCGGAATCGTCTTCGGGCGCATAACCGATCACTTGCCGAGCATTGGCGATGCTCCAGAAAGCGCGGGTGTTGTTGGAAATGCCGTAAAACGCCTGGAAAGGGATGCCGTCTTCGTTACGCACATCGTCCGTTTCGATCGACTTGATAAAGAGCTGCTGAATGTCGCGTTCGCTTATGTAGGCGCCGAGATCGCGGCGCAGGCTGACCTGATTGGCCGCGAGTTTGGCGATGTTGAGATCGCGGGGGGCGCCGATGCGGATGTTGACGCTTTCGACCGCGCGCCCGAGCCGCCCCGCGGCGAATACGAACCCAAGCGCTTCGTAAGAAATCTTGCACCAGCCATAGAAGTTGTCCGATTTGGGGTAATCGTCTGGCCCGACCGTATCCATCTCGCCGCAATGGAGCTTGGTTTCGTACCAGTCGGCGGCGTGGTTGGAACTCGAAATGACCACACGGCCGATGCCTTCCTCGAAAGCCAGCTTGTAAATGTTGAAGGCCATGTCGAGATTTGTGCGCTCGGCGAAGAATCCGTCGGTCGGGATCGGCGGCTCGCCCGCTTTCCATTGATGATTGGGGCCGGTGGCACGGTTGGGGTCGTCGCGGTCCTTGTAGCGGCCATTATGAATGACAGCATCGGCGCCGGCGAAATGGGCGCGGTATTTGTCGAGGTCGGGATCCATCAAATCGACCTTAATAATGTCGTCGACGGTTCCGCCACGGCCCTCTTGGGTGACATCGAGAAGTACAAGATCGTATTTTTCGCGCAAAGCAGGTAGCAACATGCGTGTAATGTGGCCCGCCGCACCGGTCACCACGATTTTCTTCTTCGCCATTTTAAGTTCCTCCCGAGCCTTTTCGGCTCATTTCGTAAAGCGCTACCGCCGCCGCATTGGATAAATTGAGACTATCCGCACTTTGGTCGATTGGAATTCGGACCGCAAGATCGCACGCCTCGCGGGTCAATCGGCGAAGTCCGCCGCCCTCGGCGCCGAGCACAAGGCAGCATTTTTCCGGCAATCGGGTTTCGCCTAAATTATCCGTCGCCGCGCCGTCGAGCCCGACAATCCAAAATCCGGCGGCTTTTAACTCGGCAAGCGCCCGGGCGAGATTGGTAACGCTCACCAGCGCGACCCGTTCGAGCCCGCCGCTCGCGGCTTTAGCCATAACAGGGGTAATCGGTGGCGCATGGCGCGCTTGTTGAATCAGCGCTTTGGCACCGAAAGCCGAGGCTGAGCGCAGGATTGCGCCAACATTTCGAGGATCGCTCGCCTGGTCCAGAGCTAGTATTGTTACTCGTTCCTGATCGTCCGTTGTCGCGATAATGTCTTCCAGGTGACATTCCGCCAAAGGCTCAACTTCTGCAGCAATTCCCTGATGGACGGCTTCTTTGCCTACTAAACTCTCGATTTCGCTTCGATTTGTGAGGCTGAGTGGCGCGTTTCGCTGGTTTTCAGCGAGTTTCGCGGCGGCATTTTCAGTCGCTTTTACCTGTAGGACGGTTCGGGCTGGGTTTTCGAGGGCGGCTACCACCGCGTGATGACCGAAAAGCCATCGGTTCGCAGTGGATTTTCCTGTCCGTTTTCGCGCTCTTTTTTGGTCGCTGCCGGCAGGCGAAGATCGGTTTTTGGAGGCGGATGATTTCGGCATCTGAATTCTTGCGTTTAGGTGGCTGCGTCATTAGTATGACGCTTGATAAGACTTTCGCAACACACGCTTCTTTGCTTGAAAGGCAGAGGAGGGTGCGTCGCGTATTTTATGCTGTGTGGGTGCCGGATTTGCGTTGACAAGGGGGTTTAAATCACCATAGTGCCCAGTCCGCTGCGAGTGCGAAGGAGCTGGCGCATCGGAGGGGTGCCTGAGTGGTTAAAAGGGACGGGCTGTAAACCCGTTGGCTATGCCTACGTTGGTTCGAATCCAACCCCCTCCACCA
>DLVK01000071.1:0-5857 GCA_003444235.1 Rhodospirillaceae bacterium | reverse complement strand
TCCGTGGGTCCGACAGAACGCCATTCCGGATTTGCTTCCGGTGTACACCGAGTTCGCAATACTTCTGAAAGCAAGTGGATTGACCCTGCGCCAATGGCTCATGCCGGATGGCTGGTCAGCGGGAGACCCAGGAGACAAAGCCGAACCTCGCCCGATCATTCTCGAATAGAGTCTGCGTTCGTTACCGTCTCAAATTGCCATTCCAGAGACGGCAACGTTCTGTCCGTGAAATTATTCCCGGCTGAGACCGAAAGCAGTTTCACTCCAAAAAATTTCGATTCGAAGCAAAACCGCCGAAATGCCGTCCGGACGGTCCTAGGTGTACTGACGAAAAGTTTGAACGCGAAGCTACGCGAGTGGGCCGTTCAAGCAGGGCCGATAGTCTGAGATGGTTTGGTTTGTGAATTTAAGGAAGCGTTACCCGGACAAAGCTTTGCTGCCGACTGCTCAGACGAACATTTCGATCCTTTCGAACCGGCTTCATCGGTCGATCCAAGCGCATCTGAAATTTCGCATTCGCACATACCGCAGCATGGCTCACAATTGTAATAGGCGTGCACCTCTTCCCAGTGCGAAGCGCCTGAAGCGATAGCCTTAGCGACTTCGTCTTCTGTGATGCCGTTGCAATTACAAATGTACATTTCGTTTGCTCGTTCGCCGTCCAAGCTGCCCTTTAAGGCGCTGCCAATTTCTGGCCCAAAGTTCAAAATCGAAGGCCAAAATTTCGCCTCTAGTTGCTAGTGCAAGTGAGTTGCATTCCTAAACATAATTCCGATTTATTGTCAATTTTCAATTACTTCTGGGCGATTCTGGTTTATGATCTTTGGCATGTGAATTCGTCAATTTCTTTAGCATGCATAGGAGAATGAGATGCGAGGCGATGCTGGAGTCCTTAAACAACTGAACGTAATTTTGAAAAACGAGCTGACGGCAATCAATCAGTATTTCCTGCATGCTCGGATGTTGCGGAACTGGGGGTATGAGCGCCTGGGCGACAAGGTCTATGAAGAATCAATCGGTGAGATGAAGCATGCGGAAGCGCTGATCGAACGCATTTTGATGTTGGACGGCCTTCCGAATCTCCAGGAACTCGGCAAGTTGCGGCTAGGCGAAGACGTCCCGGAAATTTTCAAATGCGACCTTGCGTCCGAAACCGACAATCAGACGTGTTTGAAAGATGCGGTTGCGGCGTGCGAAGACGTGCGGGATTTTGTGTCGCGCGAAATTCTGGAAAGTATCCTGGAAGACACCGAAGAGCATATCGATTGGATCGAGACGCAGGAGACGCGGATCGACCAAGCGGGACTACCGAACTACCTGCAAGAGCATATGTACGACCAGCAGGGTGCGTAGGCACTCTTCTAGTTTTTGTGGACTAGTTTGTAGGGGGCGGCCCTTGGAGTAAGCAGGGGCCGCTGCTTTTTTCGAGCTGGCTTACTCGTCCCGGTCGTTAAGCGGGACGCCATATAGTTCCAACCGATGGTCCACCAGCCGAAGCCCGTGCTCGCGGGCGATGCGCTCTTGCAGTGCTTCGATCTCCTGGTTGGTAAATTCGATTATCGAGCCGTCTTCGAGATTGACGAGGTGATCGTGATGGACGTCGGTGGCTTCCTCGTATCGGGATCGGCCGTCTTTGAAATCATGCCTATCCAGGATCCCGGTCTCTTCGAGTAGCTTAACGGTCCTATAAACGGTTGCGATCGAAATTCCCGGATCCATCACAACAACTCGCCGGTGAACCTCTTCAACATTGGGGTGATCTTCCGCGTCAGACAACACCTGCGCGATAAGGCGACGCTGGTTTGTCATGCGTATGCCTTTTATCTCGCACAGCTTTTCAATTTTGCTTTCCGGCATGCGTCGCTACCCTAATTCAAAAATCCACTATTTTATTTGCACTCCAGACAACGGTGTAACGTGCTGAAATGCACTTTATAATTATTCCTAAGTGCACCATAGCAAAGACGCCGTGCGAGTGTCTCTAAAAACAATAAAGTATTTTCGGAAGCGCGGCAGGAACGCAAGCTAATAGAAACTCTACTGGTGCGACATTTTTGCAATTGATAATGATTCGCAAAAGTGGCTTGCATATATTTCATCTGTCGCTATTTTTGCGAATGATAATGCGAACTAGTAACAATACTCTGGGATGAGGAGTTTCCTAATGCGTAAGACATATTCAATTGTAGGCGCCGCCGCCGGGTTATCCCTTGCGCTGGTGTCGACCGCTGCGCTCGCCGATGGCGACGTTTACGGTCCTTTTCCGATCACGGTGAAAGGCTATAGCGGCAAAAAAACTAATTCGGTTGCTTATACCGGTCAGGTCGCGCGGCACGTGCTGCACGATTCCTTGAAGAAGCTCACCTATAAGGGCAACGGCAAGCCGAATCCCGAACTCAAGGCGAAGATGATGTCCTACTTCAAGTCGAAGGGTACGGGCCGCAAGATCATCGCGCCGAAGACCAAGGGTCCGTTCGTCGTCAAGCAGACGGCCGTCGACGATATTTCGAAAAAGAAGAATATCTCCGGTAAGACGTACAAGGGTGCGGTTGCCGGTATGCCGAACAACATGACCGGCCCCGAATTGCTGGCTTTCTGGATCGACAAGGCCTCTTCGGCCAAAAAGGGCGTCGATTGGGATAACGGCTTTGATTATGGCCAGTTGATTTCCAAGTTCATCATGGGCGCCATGAAGTACAACCAGGCCGTCGACAACTATCTCGACGAGAAGCTCGCTGCCGACAACAAGCCCAATGACAAGCCGTACAAGAAGGGCGCGTACTACACCGGTAAAGAGCATTCCTGGGATGAGGGCTTCGGCTATTTCGGTGCGCCGGCCCATGCGTTGAAGCTAACCCCGCGTCAGGTTTACGAAATTACTAAGCAAGGCTCGAAATCGAAGCCGAAGAGCAACGCCTTCAAATATGCCGACTACAATAAAGACGGCAAAGTCGATCTGAAGACCGAAATGACCTTCTCGCCGGCATACTATGCGTCCGGTTTTGATGCGTCGGTCTATGACAAGAGCAATGGCACCAAGTATCTGCACACGATCGTCCGCGCTTTCATCGACGGCCGTAAGCTGATCACGTCCGCCAAAGGCGAGAAGCTCTCCGACGCCCAGCGCGCCAAGCTTCGCGAGTATGCTGCGGTCATCGGCTCGAACTGGCAGAAGGTGCTCGCCGAAGCGACCTACAAGTATGCTGGCTCGGTTTACAAATCCATGGGCAAGCTCAAGACCATTATCGAAGCCAAGGGCAACACCAAGAAAGAGCTCCGCAAATACATCAAGTATTGGGGAGAGCTGAAGGGTTTTGCGCTCGCGCTGCAGACCGGTCGGGACAATCTCGGCGAAACGGCGACCCGCCTCAATCGTATGATTGGTTACGGTCCGCTGATGCCGAACCTGAGCCAGGTCAAGGATATCGACAGCAAGGGCAACTATGTACGCGGCCAGGGTTCCTCCTGGGGCGAGTACATGCTCCACATGGCGAAAATCCAAAAGCTGCTCGTCGACAAATTCGGCGTGCAAGCCCGCAACAACGCCATCTCCGGCGACTTGGCTGACCTTGCCAAGAAGCTCGGCGGCGGCAAAGCGGTCGAAAACGACTAAATCAAGTCTCGCGGTGGTCCGGACGATACGCGCCGGACCACCGCATATCTTGCCGGGGTTGTTATGGACTGGCTCGTTGACGAGTACCTAAAAGAACTGACCGGTCCTTTACTGAATCCGCAAAAACGTATCTTCATCGGATTTCTGCTGAGTGCGGTTGCTGTGGCGCTTGGCGTTCAGCTTTTTGTGCATCGGCTGCGCCTCAAGCAGGCACTGGCCGAGCTTTTTTCCCTTAAAATCAGGTTTTCCCGCTCAGCCCGCGCCGACTACAAGCTGATGGTCATCAATCAGGCTTTGATGATGGGTATCGCGCCGAGACTTATTTCCAAGTTGGCCTTGGCGACGTTGCTGTTTGAAGGTCTGCATGTGTGGTTCAACGGGCGGCCCGTCATTTTGCCCGAGGCGCCCGGTTGGACGATAGCCGCTCTGTTTACCGTGAGCGTGTTCCTGTTGGACGACGCGACGAAGTATTTCGTGCATCGGGCACTACACCGTTGGCCTTTCTTGTGGGCGTTTCATCAAGTTCATCATTCGGCGGAAACGCTAACCCCGTTCACCGTGTTCCGTGCCCATCCGATGGAAGCGGTCATCTTTACGCTTCGTACGGTTATCGTTCAGGCGGTGACTATTTCTGGTTTTCTGTTTTTCTTCGGTACGCGCGCGGATTTGATGACTGTGCTCGGTGCGAATGTGTTCCTGTTCGTCTTCAACGCGGCGGGATCCAATTTGCGCCATTCCCACATTTGGATAACTTATGGACCCTTCCTCGAACGGTTCTTGATCTCTCCCGCTCAGCATCAGATTCATCATTCGGTCGATGTGCAACATCATGATCGTAATTTCGGTGTCGTCCTCGCGATATGGGATTGGATGTTCGGGACATTGGCGTTGGCCGGCAAGAAACAGAAACTACGCTTCGGCATAACAGACGCTACCAAACACGATCTTGTAGCCCTCTACATTTCGCCGTTTGCGGCATCGGCTCGCTCGCTCGGGCAATCATTTCGAAAGGAATTAAAGAAAATGGCTCAATTTTACAGCGTTCGTATGCGGCGCCTGACCATTGCTGGCGCTCTCCTTCTGGCCGCGCTTGTCGCGGGCTTGCCCTTTATGACCGGTGCGGCATCCGGTGCCGAAGTGAATATCTATTCCCACCGCCAGCCTTTCCTGATCAATCCATTCCTGGAGGCCTATAAAAAAGAGACGGGCACCAAAATCAATGTCGTCTACGCCTCCAAAGGCCTTGCTCAGCGGCTTCAGGCAGAGGGCGCCCGTAGTCCCGCAGACGTGATCCTCACCGTGGATATCGCGCGCCTCCATGTATATGCAGACAAGAAGCTCCTGCAAAAAGTCGACTCAGCTGTATTGAAAGCCAATATCCCGCCGCATATGCGTGATCCTGGCAATCGCTGGTTCGCTTTTTCCAAGCGCGCACGCATTATCGCGGTGTCCAAGCGGGCCAAAGATGCTCTCAAGATAAAACGCTACGAAGAGCTGGCTGACCCGAAATGGCGTGGCCGAATTTGCAGTCGCCCGGGAAGTCACGTCTATAACCGCGCGCTGATCGCCTCGATCATTCACTCGTCCGGCATGAAAGCCGCGGAAGCCTGGGCCAAGGGCGTCGTCGCCAATTTGGCACGCCGTCCGCAAGGCAATGATCGCGCGCAAGTAAAGGCGATCTATGAAGGTGTTTGCGATATTGCCATCATCAACAACTACTATTTTGGCAAGCTCAAGCATGCGGAGAATCCCGACCAACGTAAATGGGCCGCCGCTGTAAAACTCATTTTCCCGAATCAGGGCGATCGCGGATCGCATGTGAATATTTCCGGCGGCGGTGTTGCCAAATATTCGAAGAACAAGGCCGAGGCCGTGAAGTTTCTCGAGTTCCTGACCTCCAAGAAGGCCCAGCAATTGTACGGGGCGATAAATTTCGAATACCCTGTGAACAAAGCTGTTTCACCGCCTAAGGAATTAAGGTCCTGGGGAACCTTCAGCGAACACAAAATGCCGATCGTGAAAATCGCGGAACTGGCACCGGAAGCCCAGAAAATCATCGACCGGGTGGGATGGTAGCACGACGTGCCGCGTTGGTCGGCGGGTTCAAATTTTCTTGGCCGAGCCCGTGGACCATCGCGACACTGATCATCGCAGGTATCTTTTGCGGCCCTATCGTGGCCGTGTTGGCTACCGCGACCGGCGATAGCGAGGGGCTTTGGCAGCACCTGTTCAGCACGGTGCTGC
>DLVK01000029.1:630-3050 GCA_003444235.1 Rhodospirillaceae bacterium | reverse complement strand
GATCTCACCCCGTACGCGTTGTAGCGACATGGCGGGTCCTGACGAAAACAGGGTTGGCGGCAGACTGCGCCGCTATGCGCGGGTCGGCGGAACCATGGGTGGCTTGGCGAGCCGGTTCGCGGCCGCTCGACTGCTGGGTATAAATCTCGACAGTTCCAAACATGCGCGTGACTTGGAATCCGCGCTTGGCGGTCTCAAGGGCCCATTGATGAAAGTCGCCCAACTGCTTGCGACTATTCCCGATGCGCTGCCGGAAGATTATGTCGAGGCGCTTGGACGATTACAAACCAACGCGCCGTCGATGGGCTGGCCCTTCGTACGCCGCCGCATGGCGGCAGAGTTAGGCCGTGACTGGCAACAGAAATTCGACAGCTTCGAACGTCAGGCTGCGCATGCCGCCTCACTTGGCCAAGTTCATAAAGCACAATCGCTCAAGGGCGAGACGCTCGCCTGCAAACTACAGTATCCAGATATGGCGTCGGCCGTAGAAGCGGACCTAAAACAGTTAAAATTGGTTTTTGCGATCTACGAGCGCGGGGATCGTTCGCTCTCCACCAGCGAGATCCATGCGGAGATCACCGCCCGATTGCGCGAGGAACTCGACTACGATCTCGAACGACGGCACATGGCGCTGTACGCGGACATGCTGCGAAGCGAGGCGGACATCTCCGTTCCGACAGCCCTCGAGGAGCTGTCGACGGATCGGCTGATTACCATGGACTGGCTAGATGGCGCGCCCCTGCTGAGCCTGAAAGAAGCACCATTGGAGCGCCGCAATCAGGTCGCCCACACCATGTTCCGGGCCTGGTACGTACCCTTTTACAGATATGGCGTTATCCATGGCGACCCACATCTCGGCAATTATTCGATTGCCGAGGATGGCACCGTCAATCTTCTCGATTTCGGCTGCATCCGGGTATTCCCGCCTCGTTTCGTCAAAGGCGTGATCGACCTCTACGAAGCATTAAAAACCGGAGATGACGCGCTTGCTGCCGAAGCCTATGGCTGTTGGGGATTCGAAGATATCAGCAAAGAATTAATGGACGTGCTCAACATCTGGGCCGAATTCGTCTACGCACCGCTGTTGAAAGACGAAGTCGCCCGCATCCAGGAATCCGATAGCGGGATGTATGGCGCCAAGGTCGCGGGCAAAGTCCACCGCGAACTACGGCGGGTCGGAGGCGTTACCCCTCCCCGCGAATTCGTTTTCATGGACCGGGCGGCGGTGGGGCTGGGTTCGGTCTTCATGCACTTAAAGGCCGAAACCAATTGGCATCAGCTGTTTCACGGCTTGATCGACGATTTCGACATTGATGCACTGACCGAACGTCAAACCGATATTCTCACGAAAAACTCAGTGCCGTTGCCCTAAGCTCGTAAATTAAACGCGATGCTAATTCGCTCGTCATCGATTTGGCTCGTTTTGACGCTGTGCTTCAGGTGGCTTCGGAACATCAACATAGTGCCGGCTTGGGGTTCAAACCCGACGGCGGCGTTATTGTAGTCATTGAGTTCGCTGAATTTCGGAGCCAGCATTAAATCGCAGTCGGGCGAATGAAACATGATCGGCGAAGAACCTTCCGGCGCAGTGACGTAATAGACGCCGGAAAGAATATTATTCGCATGGGCATGAATTTCCTGCGAATGGCCGCGGCCATAAATATTTACCCAGCAATCGGCAAGTCGCAGCGGATCGGGCTCCTGATCTATCGCCAATAAATTGGCAAACTTTTGCGATTCAGCGTTGATATGCTCAACCAACGTCGAAAAACCTGGCCGCTCGTGCAGCCGGCAATTGTTTGAAATCGTCGTATAGACATCGCATGACCAGGAATTCGGCAAGCCGTTCGGTGTCACTTCGCGCACATCCTCGATTTCCTTGATCAAGGTCGCATTCAAAGCTTCGGCATCGCCGAGTTCGCTTACTTGAACCGGCGTCGGAAAGACCAGATTGACTTCGGTTTCCGTCTCGCTCGACATCGATAGTTCCTTCAAAACCTCGGCGGGAAGGCTAGAACGCCAGAGTGCGCCTGTCAAAACGCATACGAAACTCGATATACGACGATTGCGCCCGGCCGGAAACACGAAAATTTGTGCAAAAGGTCTCAGGAACTTCTTGGCAAGCGCGTAAGTTTTCGGCAGTGTACGCGGCCTCAGATCTGATAGAGGGAAATTTCAGGAGTAGACTTGCAAATGAGTCTGTTCCCCAGGGACTGAATTCATGAAACTCGCCATACTGAAGGAAATACGGCCCGGCGAAACTCGCGTCGCCGCCTCACCCGAGACCGTAAAGAAGCTCGTCGATATAGGCGTTACCGTCGCGGTGGAAAAAGGCGCCGGCGCGTCAGCGTCGTTTAGCGACGGAGATTTCAAATCCGCCGGCGCAACCATCGGCGCAAGTGCAGCCGCGACCCTCAAAG
>DLVK01000029.1:0-331 GCA_003444235.1 Rhodospirillaceae bacterium | reverse complement strand
CAGTGCAGCCGCGACCCTCAAAGGCGCCGATATTATCCTCAAAGTTCAGCGCCCAATGATTACGGGCGAAAAAAAGAACGAACTTTCTGCTTTCACCAAGGGTCAGCATTTGGTCTGTCAGATGAACGCGCTCGGGGAAGCGAAATTCGTCACCGCGATGGCAAAAGCGGGGATCACCGGCTTCGCGATGGAATTGATGCCTCGCATAACTCGAGCGCAATCGATGGATATCTTGTCGTCCCAGTCGAACCTCGCTGGTTATAAGGCAGTGCTCGACGCCACGAATTATTATGGCCGTGCACTGCCCATGATGATGACTGCCGCGGGTACT
>DLVK01000329.1:0-4705 GCA_003444235.1 Rhodospirillaceae bacterium | reverse complement strand
TTTGTAATCACCTTTTTCATAATTGTCTTCATTAGAAGATAATTTCAAAACTTTTTTATTTAATATCAATTAGTTATGTGATTGGCCCGGCGCTTGCTGAAATGGGGGCGGATAATAATTTCGGGTGTCACCATGAACGTTCCAAATAACGTCTCTCCGATCGAAACCCTCTACGCCACCAGCGGCGGCGAAAAACAGCGCGACGCAGGTAAAGAAGACGGTATCGATCGTCGCGAACTGTTTTCCAATCTCGTCAGCGGTGCAAATCTGTCTCAGGTCGCTTATGCGGGCCTGTCGCAGGAATTCAATTTGGCGCTGTCGCTGCGGGATAACAATTTCAACGGTAAGCAGGCCGAAATCGAGACCGATAGCAGCAATGACACTATTTTCAACGTCGAAAACGACGACCATGGATCGATCCATGACCTCGACAGTGAAACAGTAACCATCGACGATAGCCGTCCGGCTGACGCGTCTGTTATCGAGGCTGACGCCCACGAAATCGACGAACATGGATTGGCGCGTACCTCCGAGCAGGCCGACGACGCAGCGCCGGTGGTAGCGCAAAAGACCGATCGGCAGGCTACATCGCAAGCTCCGCGCGACGCGGCAGCCGCCAGTCAAAAAGCCGAACATATCGCCTCCAATGCCGTACTGCGCCAGTCGAAGGAAAATGGCAGTACCGAGCTAAAGGCGAAAGTTACTGACGTACCGGAGGAACTGGTTTCGCAACCGGGCGTCAATCTCGCGGCCAGCACGGCGATCGCCGCACAAGCGAACCAGCAGAGCCGAATTGGCGGCGAAGCGACGCGGTTGCCGGCAGGCGATCTTGCCGGCGACGGCGAAGCCAGCTTGAACGGCCTTGTGACCCGTCAAAACGGCAAGCAAGGGGCCGGCAGCCATCAGCATGGCAATCTCTTTAATAAGGGCGCCGGTCAAGCCAAGGGCGATGCTCAAGGCGTTGCCACTGGCGCCGCACAGACCGCCGAACAGGCAGCGGCCGCCGCCGCACAGCGCAACAATCTCTTTGCCGCGACCCTCGCCCGGGCCGGTGCTGGCGCTGGACAGGGACAACAGAGCCTGCAACCGCTTAGTGGTGACCTCGGGCTCGGTTCCGCCAATAACGGCCAACAGCAAACCCAGCGCGCCGCCGATTTGCCGCAACCTCAGCGGGCCCGGCCTCAGCTGCCGCCCCGTTTTGTGAGCGATCAGGTATCGGTCCAGGTTCAACGTGCGGTCGGCCAAGGAACCGACCGGATCAACATTCAGCTTAAACCTGCCGAGTTGGGCCGGGTCGAAGTCAAACTCGAAGTCGCCCATGACGGCAAAGTCAACGCGGTGATTTCCGCCGAACGGCAAGATACGCTGGATCTGTTACGACAAGACGCGCGTCACTTGCAGCAATCGCTCCAATCCGCAGGTTTGAACGCGGATTCGTCCAGCCTCAGCTTCACCCTGCAGAATCAGGATGGCAGCTTCCAAGAAGCCATGGGCAAGGATGGCGGGTCGGGTGCAAATGATGCCGACGGCACCGATGGGGATGATGGCGAACAAACCGTCGTGACCCGCAACATCATCAGCGACGACAAAATCGACCTAGAAGTCTAGTCAGCGAAAGCAAAAACGCCGGAGTAATAAAACATGTCAGATATCGCAGCCCTTACATCGACAGCCACGGCACTGGCCGGCGCCGATACTCAGCAATCGGATGCGGCCTTGTCGAAACTGACCGAAGACCTCGATAACTTTCTGACCATCCTGACAACTCAGCTCCAGCACCAGGATCCGCTGGAACCGCTCGATACCCACGAATTCACCCAGCAATTGGTGCAGTTCAGTTCGGTCGAGCAGTTGATCGCCCAGAATAGGAATCTGGAAAGCCTTATCGAACTGCAACAAAACTCAATGGCGATTTCCGCAGTCTCCTATATCGGCAAGGAAATCACGGCCACCGGCCAGGAGAACATGCTGGAGGACGGTGAGGCGACCTTTAGCTATACCTTGCCCGAAACTGCCAGCGCAGCGACAATTTCGATCACCAACGAGAGCGGCACCGTGGTTTATTTCGGCCCGGCGAATACCCAATCGGGCACTCATGATTTCGTCTGGGACGGCAAATCGACCACTGGCATCGATCAACCCGATGGAAAATATTCGATTACCGTCAATGCCACCAACGCCGACGATCAGCCGATAACGCCCACTTACGGCATCACCGGCACCGTCACCGTAGTCGAGTTCGAGGGGGGCACCGCGATCCTCAGTATCGGGTCCGTGCAAGTGCCGCTTTCAGACATAACCAGCATCAACGATCCAGAGCCGGAGTCGTCTTAACAAAAGAGTGATTACAGGGCCCCAGTCACAGAGCAAACCGTGACCCCAGTCACAGGGAACATCGACCAAGAGAGCTATAATAAGGTTCGAGACTAAGAGGAAAATGACATGAGCTTATTCGGCGGCATTCGCGCAGCGGTATCGGGACTTTTCTCGCAAAGCCAATCGCTAGGCATGATTGGCGACAATATCGCCAACGTGAATACGGTCGGCTTCAAGGCCGTCCGCCCGCGTTTTTCCACATTGGTCACCGCGTCCGGTTCTGAAACGCTGCACTCACCGGGCGGTGTGCAATCCAATGTGCTCCGCGAAATCGATCAGCAAGGCTTGTTGGAAGCAGCCGACTCCTCGACCGACATCGCAATTTCCGGCGACGGTTTCTTCCCGGTTAATTCGAACGCTACAGCCACCGGCGAATTCCTGTTTACCCGCGCCGGCTCCTTCCGTGCCGACGAAGACGGCAATCTGGTCAATGCCGCGGGCTTTTTCCTGCTCGGCTTCCAGGTAACCAACCAGATACCTCAACAGACCAACGTTTTGAGCCAGCTTCAGGTGGTTAACATTGCCAACCAGTCGGCAGCACCGTCCGCAACATCGACTGTCGATATCGGCGCCAATCTGCAAGCATCGGCTGCCACGGGCGCAACATTTGATTTGTCTGTACCTCTTTTGGACCAACAGGGAACGTCGCACACCTTCACATTGACCTTTACGAAGGCCGCAACACCGGCCAACACCTGGGATCTTACTGGCACACTGACCGGCGCTGATTTTGTAGCAACCGGCGGCACTATTGCGGCAGGTGCAAACGTGTCGGGCGCAACTGCGGCGCCCTTGGCGACAATCACATTTGATGCAGCCGGGCTGCTTTCATCTGTTGCATTGCCGGCTGCGCCAACCACAAACGCGACCCCAACCGGTTCAGCCGACGGATTTACCTTCACAGTCGACTACGATCAGGACGCGGGACCTACTTTCCCTGATCGTGTTGACGTCACCATAGATTTTGGAACCGTTGGCTCGGCGACTGGCCTGACCCAATTTGAAGGTGCCTTCACCCCGAATTTCATTACTCAAAACGGTCGCCAATTCGGTTCGATTACCGGTGTTTCGGTCGGCGACGATGGCATCGTAACGGCGGTCTTCGACAACGGCGAATCGCGCACCATCAGCCAAGTGCCGGTGGTGACCTTCACCAATCCGAATGGTCTGACAGAGAAATCGGGCAATGTCTTCGAGGAAACCGTCAATTCCGGTACCGCGACGATCAAGATCGCAAACACCGGCGGCGCCGGTATCATCGCTGCATCGTCGCTCGAAGCCTCGACGGTTGATCTGGCCGATGAATTCACCCGGATGATCATTACCCAGCGGGCCTTCTCGGCCAATACGCGGGTGATCACCACCGGTGACGAAATGCTCGACGAACTGGTGCGAATCGTCCGTTAGTTCCTAGATTTTCGATACATACGCTAGGATGCGGCCCGCAATTGCGGGCCGTTTTCTTGTGCGTCATACGACTAAAACAGCTTGGTTTACGCTTTATTAAGGCTTTCCACCTAGGCTAGCGCTACTTCACAACCGATATGGCGCAGCGTTTTGACCCCAAGCTGGAAGACAAACACCGCATCCATAGCCGGCCCCGACGGGCAGCCGATGACCGTCGACGACTTGCCGCCTCAAAATACGACCCGCTGGGTTATCCGTCGAAAAGCACTGGTCGTATTCGGTGTGCGGGGCGGCCTGTTAAATCTGGAAGAGGCCTGCACCTATTACGGCCTCAGCGAGGAAGAATTCGAGAGCTGGACTCAGCTTATCGATCGCCATGGGGTACGCGGCCTTCGTGTCACACGGCTCAAGGAATATCGCGACGGCTCCGCCGAAGACGCCCGCTAATAGAAGTACCTTCGACCGACCGGCCGACGTTTCGAGGGTCTTTTTTTCAAAAAGACACCCAAATACTAAATTTATTGATTATTCATAATTGAACGAGTTTCTTTTACGCTATTTGCGGATAATTAGTGTCTTACGTTTGGTTTCGTTTAAATAATCTTAATTTATTTGGCCTACTCGGCAATTTTTGCCCAGTTTTAACTTCATTTTTATTTCGAATTGCTTTAAATTCCCGAATACAGTCTCGTCGAAACGCAAAAATGGCGGTTTTCGGCGGGTATGGTTTGGTGGAACTTGGCGACGCTTTTGCATGGTTGAATGCGAAAAATTCGGTACGAGCTGGAGATTTTTCAGGCATCCAAAAATGGTTGACCGGAAATCTTTTCCGAAACAGGCGTGCCGCATAAGCCGAAGTGCAGGTAATTTGCCGTGAACTCATTTTTCGAATCCGTCAGGAATCTAGGTGTCGGTCGTCTCG
>DLVK01000388.1:0-2837 GCA_003444235.1 Rhodospirillaceae bacterium | reverse complement strand
CCGGAGGCGTCGCAAGCGCATCCTCGGGCTCGCCCTCGATAGACGCTCCCGATTTACCGATTCCATCGCGCCGACGGGCGACATCGTTCAAGACCTGATCCGCCGGTTTGCCGCTCAGTTCCATCTCGTAAAGAGATTGTCCCGCCACCAAGCGAGCCGCACGTCGGCCTGCCACCAAACTGCCCCCGACGTTCATCGCGGATATAGGTGGAAGTGATGCTTGTGCGCGAGCATTCGCATGCAGGCCAAAGCCGCATCCGCTCCTTTGTTGCCTTGATCGACCGCCGCACGCGCCATCGCCTGATCCCGGCTCTCGCAAGTCAGGACGCCAAAGCCGAGTGCCAGCGCATAGCGAAGTGATAAATCCATCAATCCGCGGGACACCTCCTCGCAAATATGATCGTAGTGTGAGGTCTCGCCCCGGATTACGCATCCGAGTGATATGAACCCGTCGAACCGGCGATGCCCCGCGAAATGTTCCAGGCTGCGCGCGGCATAAAGGATCGTCGCCGGGATCTCAAATGCACCCGGCACGGTAAAGGTTTCGTAGGTCGCACCTTCCTCTTCCAAAACCTGAACCGCGCCCTTCAGTAATTCGTCTTGTATGTCGTCGTAGTAGCGCCCCTCGACAATCATGATATGTGGTTTTGGTTCGATCACCGGCTTACTCCGCTCCGCCAGGTGCTTTATCGATCGGCTTATGATCGATAATTTTGAGCCCGTAACCGTCGAGGCCGACCACCGCGCGCTGTGTATTGGACAGCAGAATCATGTCGCTAACACCGAGATCGAGCAAAATTTGCGCCCCGACACCATAATCGCGAAGCGGCGGGCGCGTCGCTCCTTTTCCGCCGGCTCCGTTGGCCGGATTAGTAAGTTGATCTGAAAGCTGCGTCGCTTGGGGCTCGCGTAGAATGACAATCACGCCATTCTCCGCCTCGCCAATTATTTCCATTGCCCGCTGCAAATCACCGGACCGGCTGCTGCCCAAATTGCCGATCACATCGTCGAGAAAGTTCATCGCATGCATACGCACTAAAGTTGGCTTACCTGGCTCGATTTTGCCCTTAACCAACGCGATGTGCTCCGGGTAGGCGACGCGGTTTACGTAAATATTGAGCTTGAAATCGCCACCATGCTGACTGGTGAAATCCGTTTCGGCGGTTTTTTCGACAATTCGGTCATGCTTGCGCCGATAGGCGATTAAGTCCGCGATTGCACCGATCTTGAGATTGTGGAACTGGGCGTAGGAGATGAGATCGCCGAGCCGAGCCATGGTCCCGTCCTCGTTCATGATCTCGCAAATCACCCCGGAGGGGTTAAGGCCGGCGAGGCGCGCGATATCCACTGCTGCCTCGGTATGGCCCGCTCGGACCAATACGCCGCCTTCGCGCGCCATCAGCGGAAATACATGCCCGGGCGTGCCAATATCTGGAGCACTTTTTGACGGATCGATCGCGACTGCGACCGTGCGTGCCCGGTCCGGGGCGGAAATTCCTGTCGTAACCCCTTCTCGGGCTTCGATCGACACTGTAAAGGCGGTTTGGTGGCGACTTTGGTTTTTCTGGCTCATGAGATCGAGCCCGAGTTCCTCGCAACGTTCCTGCGCCAGGGCGAGGCAAATCAACCCGCGCCCATGAGTCGCCATGAAATTGATCGCGTCCGGCGTCGCCATCTGAGCGGGGATTACCAGATCGCCCTCATTCTCGCGTTCTTCATCGTCGACGAGAATAAACATACGTCCGTTGCGCGCGTCCTCGATGATCTCCTCGATTGGTGAGAGGAAATCGAGATCGCCCGCAACGCGCTTGGCAACATCGCTGGTTTTTACCGCATTATGCGTTTTTGCGTTCAAAGCCCACCCTTTCAACTTTCCGGCAAAAGCCGTGCAACATATCGAGCCAGCATGTCGATCTCAAGGTTTACCCTGTCACCTACCTGTGTTTTGCCGAAACCTGTATTCGCAAGCGTATGGGGAATAATGTTAACGCCGAACTCATCGCCCTCGACTTCGTTCACCGTCAACGACACGCCATCAACCGAAACACAGCCCTTTGGCGCGATGAATTTCGCCAACTCCGGCGGTGGAGAAATGCGAAATCGAGTACTGTCGCCGTCTGGTGCCCGGGCAGTGATTTCGGCAATCCCGTCCACATGGCCGAAAACGAGGTGTCCCCCCAGTTCGTCGCCTAGCTTGAGGGATCGCTCGAGGTTGAGCGGGCGTCCCTCGTCCCAATCACCGACTGTGGTTTTCGAAAGTGTCTCCGCTGACGCTTCAACCGCAAACCACCCGCTCTCTTTCTCAGTGACGGTCAAACAAACGCCGGAACAAGCAATCGACGCGCCGAGCGCAACGTCGCCCATATCGAACGAGGTCGCGATTTCGATACGCCAATCACCTGCACGGTCGATAGCACGCACCTTCCCTACATCTTGGATAAGTCCCGTAAACATAAGCCTAACTTAAGGCGCGGACCGATAGGTTTCCAGCCAGTCATTACCCAGGCGCTCGGTCGAGACTGATTCGAACCGACGAATATCCGTCAACGATTCCAAACCGTAACCAGCAATCGCTGGGGTACCATCGCCGCCCATAACCGAACCCGCCCGGAACCAAGCGATGCGATCAACCGCATCGGCTTTAAGAAAAGCGGCCGCAATCCCAGCCCCTCCTTCGACCAGCAACCGGGTTATGCCACGATCAGCCAGTGCAGCCAGCGCCTGGTTCACTTCGGGATAGCCATCGCTATCTGCAGTAATTTCCAGCAATTCGACACCCTGGTCGCGATACGCCGCGGCCCGGTCATTTTCGCCGTTAGCAACGGTTATTACCCAGG
>DLVK01000447.1:0-6789 GCA_003444235.1 Rhodospirillaceae bacterium | reverse complement strand
TCGGCGTTGTCACATCACCGACGGGAGCAGTAATTCGCGATATTTTACATAGGCTTAATGATCGGTTTCCGCGTCATGTACTGCTCTGGCCGGTACTCGTCCAAGGCGACGGCGCCGCCGCGCAAATTGCCGATGCGATTGCTGGCTTTAATACGCTCGATTTGAAAGGCGCGGTGCCGCGGCCCGATCTCCTGATCGTCGCCCGCGGTGGCGGAAGCCTTGAAGATCTCTGGGCCTTCAACGAGGAAATTGTCGTCCGGGCGGCGGCGGCATCGGAAATTCCATTGATATCGGCGGTCGGACACGAGACCGACACCACCCTAATCGATTATGCCTCCGATCAGCGTGCACCGACCCCAACCGCGGCGGCCGAAATGGCAGTTCCGGTGCGTGCCGAACTGCAAGGATCGATTATGGATCTGGGCCGGCGCCAATTCGCGGCGATGACCCGACATCTCGACGAGCAGAAGGTTCGGCTCGAAGGATTGGGGCGCGGGCTGCCCGATCTCGCGACGGTGCTGGCTGGACATAATCAGCGACTCGACAGCGCTGTCGAACGTCTCGGGGTGAGCGGCGTCCGCCTTGTCGCGGATTTTCGGGACCGCGTGACTTTGCTTGGCCAACAAATAAAACCACCTCGCCAAGCCGTCGAGGAGGGCTCGCGAAGGCTCGCACGCGAATCCGAAATGTTGACCCAAGCTATGACCCGTGCGATGCGCCAACGGGCGGACCGACTCAAAGCCGCCGGAGATTTACTGGAAAGCGTTTCTTTCCGACGCATCGTCGAGCGCGGCTATACGGTGGTCTGGGATCGAGATGGCAAGCCGGTGACATCAGCCGCCGCCGCATCGCCGGGCGCACAGGTGACGATCGAGTTCGCCGACGGCAATCGGGACGCCGAAATCACGGATGACCATACGAAAATGGCCAAACCGAAACGTAAAAAATCGCCTGCCAAGAAAGGTCCGGATGATCGGCAAGGAGAGCTGTTGTGATCCGAAATTTGCTGATTGCTTGCCTTTTAGCCTTCGGCGCCCAGGCGGATACCCTCGATTTAAATGGAAAGTTTACCCAAGGAGGGCTGGTGCTCGGCCGCACCGATGCGGGCACCAAGGTAGTGTACGAAGGTAAGCCAATTCGCGTATCGCGAGACGGCATTTTCGTCATCGGGTTCAACCGGGACGCCAAGCCGACCGCGTCACTGGTACTCACCTACAGGAACGGCAGCACGCGACGCGAGGTGCTCCGTATTTCAAAGCGCAAATACAAAATCGAAGCCATCGACGGATTGCCCGCCGCGAAAGTCTCGCCTCCGAAAAAAGTGATCGAGCGGATCAAACGCGAATCAATACTGGTTGCGCTCGCCCGCAAGCCGGATACGCCGGAAACTCATTTCTTGAAGGGTTGGCGCTGGCCGACAATTGGTCGAATCAGTGGCGTCTATGGTAGCCAGCGCATTTTGAACGGCGTCCCCAAACGACCCCACTACGGAATAGATATCGCCGCTCCCAAAGGTACGCCCGTGATTGCGCCCACTTCGGGAATCGTAAGGATGGTCCATAAAGATATGTACTACTCCTGCGGAACCATGATCATCGACCATGGCCACGGTGTCTCGTCCGCTTTCCTTCATATGGAAACAATCAGCGTGAAAAAAGGACAGCGTGTTGCCCAAGGCGAACGTATAGGCACCGTCGGCGCGACCGGTCGGTCGACCGGACCGCATCTTGATTGGCGCATTAATCTATTCAAGCGGCGCCTCGACCCCGAACTCCTGGTGGGACCGATGCCGAAGCAAGGCAACTAAATCACCCGATCGAGCAATGCGTCGATCGCATTGGAATCTTCCCAAACAAGTTCGACAGGCAACGTGACCACCGCCTCGGCGAGTGAGGGCGGAAGCCGCACCGCATCCTTTTCGGTCGTCACCACCATATCGCCCGATTGTGCGGCCTGTTTCAGAATCGCTTCGAAATCGCGAGCACGATAACGATGGTGATCGGGAAACGCATGCTCCGCAACCACGTCAGCACCGAGCGATCGTAGCGTATCGAAAAACTTGTCCGGCCGGCCAATACCTGCAAATGCGATCACCGGCCGGCCGGAAAAATCTTCACCGCGTAGCGGCTGCAATCGCGCACGAAAAACCGGCTTATCAGTACGGATTTCAAAATCCGGAGGGCCAATTACAACCACCGCATCGGCCCGGGCAAGCCCTTCTTCGACCGGTTCGCGAAGGGGCCCCGCCGGCATGACCCTGCCATTGCCGAATCCATATCCTCCATCGACCACGATCAAGGATAATGATTTTTCAAGGCTATGGTTTTGAAAACCGTCATCCATCACGATCGCTTGCGCACCTGCCGCAACAGCAGCATTGGCGCCCGCGGGCCGGTCGGCGGAAACGATGCAAGGCGCCTGACGGGCTAACAACAATGGCTCGTCGCCCACATCAGCCACCGAGTGTTGGTCGTGCTTCACCTGCACCGGACCTTTGAGCCTGCCCCCGTACCCTCGGCTCAGGAAACTGGCGGAAATCTCCTTGGCTTTGAGCCGTGCCTCAACGGCAAGTGCGACGGGCGTCTTGCCAGCACCTCCGACGGTGAGGTTACCGACACAAATCACGGGCACCGGCGCCGGCACCGGTCGAGCCGATTTTTGGCGGCGGCGAGCACACTGGGTCACTATCCAGCTTGCCGGTTGGAGACAGGCCGACACCATGCCGCGGCGTTTCCAGAAATCAGGCGCCCGCATCGGTTTTCCGCGTAAGCGCGGCCTGTACGGTCGGAGCAATTGCGTTAAAGACCCGGTCGATCACCCCTTGATTGACTTTGGCGACTTTTGCCGCTGCCTGAGTTCGGCGTAACCACAAGTCTCGATCTTCGAAGAGATCGCCGATCAGGGCCGACATTTCCGGTGCGGAGCGAACGGTCAACGCGCCGCCTTCAGCAGCCAACGCCTCCGCGACCGATTGAAAATTTTCCATGTCCGGCCCGTGAAGTATCGCACATCCGAGCTGGGCCGCTTCCAGGGGGTTGTGTCCTCCTTGGCTCGCCATACTGCCGCCAATGTAGGCAATGCGGGCGAGGCGATAGAAAATTCCAAGTTCCCCTAGGGTATCGGCGATATAGATCGCGGTGTCTCGGGATATGGGCGCGCCGGTCGAGCGGCGCACACAGGAATGACCTCTTTGCGCGAGAACGGTTTCGATTTGACCTGCGCGATGGGGATGACGCGGAACGATGACGGTGAGTAAATCCGGAATTTGGGACAGCAAAGCGGTGTGTGCATTCGATACCATGATTTCTTCACCGGCATGCGTGCTCGCGGCAACCCACACCGGCCGCGCACCGATAGCGCTCTGCAATTCCTCCAGCTCTCCTTGATCGAAGGCTAAGGGCGCGGCGGAGTATTTGAGGTTCCCGGGGGAAGACACATTGCCGGCGCCCAACTGCCGCAAGCGATCCGCCTGTTCATCCGTTTGGGCCAAACAGACCTGAAAGCCCGAGATTAGATGCCGCGCCATACCATCCATGCGGCGCCAAGCGCGAAACGAACTCGCCGACATACGTGCATTGACCAAAAGCGCCGGTACGCTCCTGCGCATGGTCTCGCTCACCAAATTTGGCCAAAGCTCGGATTCCATCCATATCGCGAGATCCGGCGCCCAATGGTCGAGGAACCGTTCGACCCATTGGGGGCAATCGAGAGGCAGATATTGATGAAAGGCGCGAACCGGAAGCCGGTCTTCGAGGTGGGCGGCTGAAGTTACCGTACCTGTCGTCACCAGCATATGCAGGCTTTCGAACTCATCGAGCAATCGTTCGATCAACACCAACGAAGACTGAGCTTCGCCAACGCTCGCCGCATGGAGCCAAGCAAGCCGACCCGCCGGGCGTGCCAGCGACGGGATACCCTTGCGCTCGGACAACCGCGCCCCATCTTCCTTGCCTTTGGCCCGGCGCAAATTCAGCATCAGATGCGCCAACGGCGGCGCAAGTAACGTCGCGTTACGGTAAAGAGCGAGGCCACTCATGCGGCTTTGCCGGCTTGGCTCGCGGAATCGATTTTCAGCCCGGAGGCAGCTTCCGGTTCGGTGGCCGGATTGCCGAGCATCGCATCAGCACGATCGGTAATATCTTGGATTGCGGCTTCGAGCTTCAGCCGCAAGCGCTCCTTGGTTTCGGCGTCCGCATCGCGCGGCACTTCAATCGGCTCCCCCCACATCAACACTCCACGGCAAAACGGTAGGGGCAGATTAAACCGGTCCCAACTACCGATGACTTTGCGAGGCCGGCAGGCATAGGTGAGCGGGATGATGGGAGCATTCCCAATTGTCGCCAAGGTAATGATGCCGTCTTTGACCCGCATGCGGGGACCACGCGGTCCGTCCGGTGTCACTGCGACGACCTCGCCGTTCCGCAGATGGCGGGCGATTTGCAATGCCGCTTTGGATCCGCCACGCCGTTGCGACCCGATCACCGTCTTGGCACCGAAATGGGCGATGGTACGGCTGATCAATTGGCCGTCACGATGGCCTGAGATGAGCACATGGACCCGATCGGGATACCGCCAGGCGAGGAACATCATCAACAAGCGGCCATGCCAGAAAGCAACAATGAAGGGCTTGCCGGACTCGAGCCATTGTTCCGGCAACTCTTGGCCGATGACCTGCCAGCGGCCCGTCCAACTCAACAGACGCATGTAAAGCGACATGATCCAGCAAACGACACCTTGCACCGCAGACGAACGGGTGATCGACTTTATTACACTCACGTTACGCCTCTACCGGCTCGTTTTTCGCTGTCTCATCCCCACCGAGTGCGGCGCTGTCTTCGAATTGTATGCGGCACAGGTGCGCATAAAGACCGTCTTGGGCAAGCAAGGAAGCGTGAGTGCCCTGTTCCACGACCTTGCCTTCATTGAGGACATAAATCAGATCGGCATTGGTTACGGTGGACAAACGATGCGCGATTACCAGGGTGGTACGCCCCTCCATCAAGCGTGCAAGCGCGGCCTGTACCTGCCGTTCGGAAGCGGAATCCAACGCCGAAGTCGCTTCGTCCAGCAACAGGATCGGTGCATTACGCAACATGGCCCGCGCAATCGAAAGACGCTGACGCTGACCGCCGGAAAGTTTAATTCCCCGCTCGCCGATCTCGGTGTCATATCCGTCGGATAATTCGAGAATGAATTCATGCGCCGCGGCCGCCTTCGCCGCGGCGACGATATCCGCTTCCGCCGCATCGGGGCAGCTATAGGCAATATTGGCGCGTACGGTGTCATTGAACAAAATGACCTCTTGGCTGACGAATGAAATTTGTGCGCGCAAGGATTCAAGCGTGACGTCACGGACGTCTGTGCCATCGATCAAAACCCGGCCTTCATCCACATCGTAAAACCGGGGTAGCAAATTGAGGATTGTCGATTTCCCGGCACCGGAAGGGCCGACCAACGCTACTGTTTTTCCGGCCGGTGCGACCATATCGATCCCGGTTAACGCAGACTTGTCGGTCTCGTAGGCAAACCGGACATCCTCGAAGCTCACTTCGCCCGCGGTGACCGCGAGCGGTTTTGCATCTGGCAAGCTAACGATCTCGGGTTCGTAATCGATCATCGAAAAGACCCGTTCCGCCGCCGCCATGCCCTGCTGCAAACTGGCATTCAAATTGGCAAGGCCGCGCACCGGCTGATACGCCACCACCATGGCGAGGAAGAAGGTAACAAATTCGCCGGCGTTGATATCCATCAAACTACCGTCGTCGCCGGTGATAACGCGATAGCCCGCGTAGCCGAGAATCCCGCCACCGGCGATACCGATCATGATCTCCATGATCGGGTAGGTGCGCGAGCGCGTTTTGCCGGCCTTGTAGTGCAGCGCAAATACGGTTTCGAATTCGTCGGAAGCCCGACCGCGCTCGAAATGCTCCATGCCGTCCGCTTTGACCTGACGCATGCCTTTGAACACTTCATCGAGAAAACTTGTAATGCCGCCGATGCGCTGTTGGGTCTGATCGGAAATCCGGCGCATACGCTTGCCGATATAAATTATCGGATAGACGCTCGCCGGAAACACGACGATCACCATCAAGGCCAATTGCCAATTGGTGTGGATCATGACCCCCACCAAGACGATGATTTTGATCAAGTCACGCCCAATTCCTGTAAAGGCCTTGGTCACCGCATCGCGCAGGAACAACAGATCGATCGTGAATCGTGAAATCAATTTGCCCGTCGCATCCTGATGGATGAATGCCAGGTCGGCATCGATAACCCGGTGAAACATCTGGTTCTGCAATGCCACCACGACACGCAACCCGGTTTTTTGCATCAATACGGTCTGCCCATAACTGGCGAAGCCTTTGACGATCGAAATTGCGAGAAACAGGATTGGCAGAAGGAGCGCTAGCTCCTTATTGCCCTTTCCCAGCACCTCGTTGATCGCCGGTTCCAACATTTTGACCTGCCAGCCCGTCGCCAAAGCGACGACAATCATCAATGAAACCGCAACCGCGATCTTGCCCACATGATCGCTGAGATAATTTTTCAGCAACCGGCCCGCGAGCTCACGCGTGGATTTATCGAACTGAAATTTTTGGCGTTTCTCTGCCACCCAGGCGCCTCATTCGCTGCTGCGGGAGGGTTCGGATACGGCCTCGTCGGCGACCGGCAACGCCTCCTTTAGAATATTGCCAGCCAATTGCCAAGAATTAGCTGACCTGGTCATCGTGCACCGTGTCCCGGTTGTTTTTTATCGGCCGAGTATGCGCGGTAGCCCCGGGCACCGAG
>DLVK01000576.1:0-2644 GCA_003444235.1 Rhodospirillaceae bacterium | reverse complement strand
GTACTCGTCCGCGGTATCGGGGATATCGTCGCCGCGCGGGCTGGTATCCGGGCAGACGACGATGACGCCGAACTCGGCAGCCCAGGCCTGGAGCCCCGCCTTGGTCGTCGCGTTCTCCCACGTGCAGGTTAGGCCGGAGAGGTAGGTCAATACGGGTACTGGTCCCGCCACGGCCTGCGGCGGCGTAAAGACTGCAACCTCCATGGCGCAGCCGAGCGTGTTGCTGTCGTGCGTATAAACGGTCTGGTGTCCGCCGAAGCTCGCCCAGTCTGACGTTATCTGCAAATCGAGAACTCCTCATCCAGTAGGGACGGCTTCTGGTATTTGGTGGCTGGAACATATCATGTCGCCGATTTGACCATGCAAGCTTATCTGTCTCAAGCGAAGCAATTGTAACGAAATTCGCTGTCGCTCGCCGACGGCAAGCGGCGCATCTGTATTGCCGTTGCGTACCCGCTCGCCTACCTTCCTCGCCGACGGATCACTAGGAGAGGGCCTGCGCCATGTCGGAAGCGAGCAACGAGAAAAAATTCGGCATTTCAGTCATCCCCGGAGACGGGATCGGCAATGAGGTGGTTCCTGAAGGGTTACGCGTTCTGGAGGCGGTCGGCAAGAAGTACGGTTTCGACTATGGTTTCGAGCATTACGATTGGAATTGCGAGCGCTACGCCAAGACCGGCGCGATGATGCCGGAGGACGGGCTGGAGCAGCTCTCGGAATGCGATTCGATCTTCCTCGGCGCCGTCGGTTTCCCGGGCGTGCCGGACCATATCTCGCTCTGGGGTCTGCTAATCCCGATCCGCCGCGAGTTTCAGCAATACGTCAACTTGCGTCCGGTGCGCTTGCTGCCCGGCATCACGCCGCCGGTGCATGGCTACGAGACCGGCGATATCGACATGTATGTCGTACGCGAGAACAACGAGGGTGAGTACTCCAATATTGGCGGTCGCATGTACGAAGGGACCGACCACGAGATGTGTATGCAGGAGAACATATTCACCAAGCGGGGCTGCGAGCGGATTATGCGCTACGCCTTTGAGTTGGCTCAAAGCCGGCCGCGGAAGAAGTTGACCTCGGCAACCAAGTCGAACGGCATCTCGCACACCATGCCCTATTGGGACGAGAAATTCGCCGAGGTGGGTAAGGAGTATCCCGATATCGAGACCGACCAGTTCCACATCGATATTCTGACCGCGCATTTCGTGCAGCATCCGGACTGGTTCGACGTGGTAGTGGGCAGCAACCTGTTTGGCGACATCCTGTCGGACCTGGGTCCGGCGGTGACCGGCACTATCGCAGTGGCCCCTGGCGCTAACATCAATCCGGAGAAGGATTTTCCCTCGATGTTTGAGCCGGTGCACGGCTCCGCGCCGGATATTTACGGCAAAAATATCGCCAACCCTATCGGCATGATTTGGTCTGGCGCGCTGATGCTTAGCTTTCTGACTCACGACACGGGGGCGGGCAAAGAGGCACACGATGCCATTGTGACAGCCATTGAACACACCTTGAAAGGCAGCGTTGTAACCCCAGATCTAGGGGGAGAAGCATCAACGCAGGCAATGGGTGAAGCCATACTGGCTAACCTCTAATAACATCGGGAGAAACCATGGATCTCACGTCACGGCTTACTGAGCCGTCACTGTTTAACACGTTGAACTACATCAATGGGCGCTGGCAGAAAGCGATATCGGGACAAACCTATCCGATAGTTAATCCTGCCAATGGCGAGATAATTACCGAAGTCGCCAACAGCGACGCAATAGATGCTGCTCATGCAGCCCGAAGTGCCCAAAAAGCGTTTGCTCAATGGCAGCTCACTACTCACAAGGCTCGCGCTGACCTGCTGGAGCGCTGGCATGCGCTTATTCTTGAACATCGGGATGATCTCGCGGCCATCATGTCTTCTGAGCAAGGCAAACCCCTGGTCGAAGCAAAAGGCGAAATAGACTACGGCGCCTCTTATGTGAAATGGTTTGCACAACAAGCCATGCAGCTTCGTGGCGATATCCTGCCTAGCTCAAAGCCACACTACCAACAAACTGTCGAAAAACGTCCGGTGGGTGTAGTCGCGGTTATTACGCCTTGGAATTTTCCGTTTGCGATGTTGGCCAGAAAGATTTCCCCGGCCATTGCAGCAGGTTGCACCGTGGTCGTTAAACCCGCTGAAGACACTCCGCTAACCGCATTAGCCATGGCGAAGCTGGCTGAATTAGCCGGTTTCCCGGAAGGTACCATTAACGTACTCGTCGCCTCGCGAGAACAAACAGCCATTGCGGTAGATGCCTGGCTAAAAGACCCGAGTGTGAAGAAACTGAGCTTTACCGGTTCCACCCAGGTTGGGCGCTATTTAGCCGAACGTTCTGCTAGTACGCTTAAAAAACTGTCGCTGGAATTGGGTGGCAACGCGCCATTTATTGTGTTTGATGACTGCGATATCGACGCTGCTATTCAGGGGTTGATGGCAGCAAAAATGCGTAATGGCGGGCAAACCTGCGTATGCCCCCACCGTATTTATGTGCAGGAAGGCATTTACGATGAATTTGCCAGCCGTTTGGTAGACCGCGTGTCTGCATTAACGCTGGGCGACCCTTTCGACGAAGATACCCAGATAGGCCCGATGATCAATCAGAAAGCCATCGAT
>DLVK01000003.1:3012-4098 GCA_003444235.1 Rhodospirillaceae bacterium | reverse complement strand
GCGGGCACGACGTGCGCCTGACATTGATCACCGATCGCCGTGCTGCCGGTATCAGTGGTGCCTTAGCCAACCTCGACACCTATCGCATCCATGCGTCTGGCGTTAGCGGCCGTAATATTTTCCGTCGCTTGTTCGCGACATTCAGTTTGGGCATCGGTTTTATTGAAGCAGCGCTTCTACTGCGCCGCTTGAAGCCGGACGTGGTAATTGGTTTTGGCTCTTACGCTTCGGTGCCTACGGTCGCCGCCGCCGCGCTGCTCGGCTATCGCACCGTAATCCACGAACAAAACGCTATTCTGGGTCGTGCCAATAGGTTTCTCGCCCCACGGGTCACCCGGATCGCAACTGCATTCGAATTCGTTGCAAATTTGCGTGCCAAAGACCGGCAAAAGGCCGTCTGGACCGGCAACCCCGTCCGCCCGGACATTATCGCCATCGCAGGAAATTCCTATCCCGCGGTGACGGACGATCAACCGATTCAAATCTTGATATTTGGCGGTAGCCAGGGCGCAAGCGTGTTCTCGGATGTCGTCCCTGACGCTATGGCAATGCTGCCAAAGTCAGAGCGGGATCGGCTTCGAATTGTGCAGCAATGTCGCGAAGAGGATATAGCCGCTGTCGAGGCCGCCTATCGGAAATCGAAGATCGCTGCCGAGATCGCGCCCTTCTTCGACGATATTGCAGACCGAATCAGCGCGGCTCACCTGGTTATATGTCGGGCGGGTGCCTCGACATTGGCGGAAATCGCCACCGCCGGTCGACCGGCCATCCTAGTGCCGTTTCCCCATGCGATCGACGATCATCAAACTCGCAACGCCCAAGGGCTTTGCGATGCGGGCGGGGGCTGGATGATCCCGCAGGATGCATTTACGCCGGAGACGCTCGCCAATCGGCTGAAATCTTTGTTTTCGATCGAGCGGACACTCGAAACCGCGGCCCAATGTGCGACCAAGATCAGCATGGCCGGCGCTGCGGAACGATTAGCGAAACTGGTTATAAAAACGCTCGGGCCCGACAGCCCCGACCCTTCACCAAAGGGGGCTGCCGCATGACCGCGATGCCGCTCAATATCGGCTTGATTCATTT
>DLVK01000003.1:0-2692 GCA_003444235.1 Rhodospirillaceae bacterium | reverse complement strand
CGGCATCGGCGGGATCGGCATGTCTGGGATCGCCGAGATTCTGCACAATCTCGGCTACAAGGTTCAGGGCAGCGATATCGCCGAAAGCGCTAACGTAAAACGCCTGGCCGAACTCGGCATCGAGGTCCTTATTGGTCATGCGGCGGAGAACGTCCGCGAAGCCGCCGTGGTTGTGGTGTCATCGGCGATCAAACAGGAAAATCCCGAAATCGCCGAAGCTCGGGCACGGCGTATCCCCGTTGTCCGTCGCGCGGAAATGCTAGCGGAATTGATGCGGCTTAAATGGTCAATCGCGGTCGGCGGCACCCACGGAAAAACCACTACCACATCGCTGATCGCCGCCGTGCTCGACGGCGCAGGGCTGGATCCCACCGTCATCAATGGTGGAATTATCAACGCCTACGGCACCAATGCGCGGCTTGGCGAAGGAGAATGGATGGTCGTCGAGGCGGATGAGTCCGATGGCACCTTTATTCGCCTACCCGCGACCATCGCCATCGTTACAAATCTCGACCCCGAACATTTGGATTTTTATGGCGACTTTGAGCAAGAAAAAGACGCCTTCCGCCGGTTCGTGGAGAATATTCCGTTCTACGGTTTCGCGGTGCTGTGCATCGACCACCCGGAAGTTCAGGCATTGATCGGGCAAATCGCCGACCGCCGGCTCGTCACCTATGGGTTCAGTCCTCAGGCAGAAGTACGAGCCGTGGACCTAAAGCCAGGACCCGGCGGCGTCACATTCGACGTCGAGGTCAAACAAAGCGGCTCGACAAAACGGACCCTCAACGGGTTGCGGTTGCCCATGTTCGGCGAACACAACGTATTGAATGCCCTCGCCGCAATAGCAATCGCCATCGAACTAGAGATCGACGATGCATCACTCGCCGAAACTCTTGGTGCATTTGAAGGCGTCAAACGGCGCTTCACGAAAGTCGGAGAGGCCGGTGGCGTTACCGTGATCGACGATTACGGACACCATCCGGTCGAAATCGCCGCGGTTCTCAAGGCAGCTCGATCAGCCACGCAGGGCAAGGTTGTCGCGGTAATGCAACCGCACCGCTATAGCCGGGTGCAAGATTTGTTCGAGGATTTTTGTGTCTGCTTCAACGATGCGGATACGGTCGTCATCTCCGAAATATTTGCCGCCGGCGAGCAGCCGATTCCTGGGATCGATCGGGAGGCATTGATCGAAGGTTTGAAAGCCCGAGGCCACCGAGATGTACTGCCGCTGGAAGACGCCGACGATTTGGCCGGGCTTGTGCATTCGGTGACCGCCAAAGGTGATTTGGTTGTTTGCCTTGGTGCCGGCAGCATTACCAATTGGGCCGCTCAACTACCGGCCAACCTCGCAGACTGTCAAAAAGCGGAACGGGAGGCGAGCTAATGGTTCAAGTCACCCGCCGCAAACGTCAAAGCATCGTCGACCGCCTTCCGTCGGTTCGCGGCGAGCTCCGCCTTGACGAAAGTATGGCACGATACGCCTGGCTCCGCGTCGGTGGGCCAGCGGAAGTCTTGTTCCGACCCGCGGACACCGAAGATTTGCAGGAATTTCTTCACAACACACCAATCGACATCCCCATCTTCGCGATGGGTGTCGCGTCGAACCTGCTGGTCCGTGACGGAGGCATCCCGGGTGTTGTCATCCAGCTCCGCAAGGGATTCAACGAGATTGTTTCGAACCAAGAGACGATCACAGCCGGCACCGGTGCGCTTGACATTAATGTTGCGCGTTTCGCGCTCGCGGAAGAATTAGAAGGATTGGAATTCCTGTCCGGCATCCCCGGCACCATTGGCGGCGCTCTGCGAATGAATGCCGGCGCCTACGGGTCCGAAATCGCCGACGTCCTAGTCAGTGCCGAAGCGATCGATCGCAACGGAAATTTGCGCCAGGCCAATAAAGAAGAGCTTGGCTTCGCCTATCGGCATACCGATGCACCGCAAGACTGGATCTTCATCGGCGCAACGCTCGCCGCTTCGCCGGGCGATTCGGCTGCGATAGCCGCTAAGATGGAGAAAATTGCCGAGGCACGCGAAGGGAGCCAGCCAATTCGAGCGCGGACCGGCGGCTCCACTTTCAAGAACACCGACGAGAAGAGCGCCTGGGAATTGATTGACGATGCCGGTTGTCGTGGCCTTCGCGTCGGCGAAGCACAAGTTTCCGAACACCATTGCAACTTCCTGATCAATCACGGCCAAGCCAGCGCCTACGACCTCGAACGCCTCGGCGCCGAGGTGCGCCGCCGTGTACACGAAAAATCCGGCGTCATGCTGCAATGGGAACTCGATCGCATCGGCCTCACTGCCAAGGAGGCCCAGTCATGAACGAAGCGAAGGCCATGCACGTTGCGGTTTTGATGGGCGGATGGTCGGCCGAGCGCGAAGTCTCGCTCGATAGCGGCAAGGCTTGTGCGGCGGCTCTGCGCGAATGCGGCCACAAGGTCACAGAAATCGATATGGGCCGCGATTTGCATCGCTTGCTGGATGCACTCGAGCCCAAACCGGACGCGGTCTTCAATGCACTTCATGGTCGCTACGGCGAGGATGGGACAGTTCAGGCCATACTCGACATTCTTCAGATTCCCTACACCCATTCGGGTCTGCTCGCATCGGCGGTCGCGATGGACAAGGTGCAGGCCAAGAAATTGTTGGCGGATGCAGGCGTGCCGAGCCCGGCCGGCACCGTAACCGACCG
>DLVK01000159.1:0-9315 GCA_003444235.1 Rhodospirillaceae bacterium | reverse complement strand
CGCGCGTATACCTCCATGTATTGGAAATCGCTGCATTCCAATTATGCCATTCGACGCCCAAGCCGATCGTGCCGAAAAAGCGTTTCTGATTCTCAACGCCTTCGGCATTGCTGAAGCGCGCGTATTCGAACGACGGGATAAAGTTGAAGTCTCCGATCGAGTAGGTATAGGCCAGCCCAGCAACAAAGCCGAGTTCCCGCAAGGTGGGGTCGCCCTCCTCGCTCGGGGCCTGACTCACAAAGGCAAGATGGTAACTGAGCTCCGGCACATGTTGCATGCCTTCACCGTCGATCGAGATTACCCAGGAATTGAATTTTTCCGTGTTGGCGACTCCGCCTTGGCTAAGAAAAGTCCGATCCCGCCGTTGGGGTGCCGACTCCGCAAAAATCGAGGTGTCGAGGAAAAACGTGCTGAACCCGACCGTGTGTGTCCCGACAATGTCATTACCGAACGTCACGCTACCGCCGAGACCAATGCGTTCGGACAATTCATAGTCTTCGGCAAAATCGGTGCCGTAGACACCCGGGGTATTGTCCCAAGCCCGACCGAAATTCGGTGTGTATTTGCCCCCATGCAGCCGAAACCAGTCATGCTCGAAGGCGATCTCGAATTCATTGAGATACATGCCGTGATCTTCAAAATAACGATCTTCGCGCGGCTGCGGATCGGAAACGGGCTCGATCGTGCCCAATAGCCGTATGGTAAGCCCTTTCATCAGCGCCAGGATCACCTCGGGTTCGGTCGTGGTGTAAAGATCGTTGCGCTCTTCGTCTCGATTATCCGAACTATATGTCGCGTCATTCTGAAACTCGATTGAGATAGACGCTGAAATCTTCGGAAAGGTTGGTTCCTCGGATTTTTTGGCACCCTCGCCTGCTCCACCGATAGCCGGCACCAATATCAAGGCCGAAGCCAAGATTGCCGTTTTTAGGCGATTTATCATTGTTTTCTCCGCGTGACTCAGTCTTCAGGTCATCGCGGAAACAATTTGAGGGACTACTCAAATGTCTGAACTTCGGGCACACCCCGGCCAAAAGCTCCGCTCAGACGGATATGCGACGGCAGGTCTCCTGGCTTGCGGATCTTAGGATTTGGTACCGCGCCTTCCCGGAAAATATCCAGTGGCTTGTGCGTACCCCTCTCCGCCTACAGTAGCGGGGACTGCTGCGGACTTAGTGACTAGCACCTCACCGCATTCCCTTTTCATGCCTTTTTTCAGGCAACCGTCGAAGGGCATAAAAACGTTCGAAATATGGAAAGTCAAGACGGTGCTCTGTTACCTCTTCGCAAGGAGCGCACTGAAAAAATTCACAAGACATTGAAAAATTCGGCACCTACGGAATTTTTGAAAATGATAATTAATTGCATCAACCCTATCTCTCTCGTAAGCTTTAATTGAGAATCGTTCGCAACATTCCGGCTTGCTTCATTGAGTTCTAGAAATGATATCCCTTCTAAACGAGCAGCGATCTGCTGCCGCCTCGGCGATCAATGCCGCCTATGTGTGAACCTTGCGACACTATAAATCGCGTCGAGACCGGTAAATTCGGAGAATTGCGTAAGTGTCTTAGTTCGACAGCAACACGGGGTAGTAGAATGAACTTCTTTAAAAAAACGGTGAGCGCCGCAACGATAGTGCTGATATCGGGTGCACAAGGTTCGGCTTTCGCGGCAGCGCCAAGTGAAGAAAAGGTAGTGCAGAACTACGCCAACATCGCGCACGCCATGTACCAAGATTCCATGTACGCTGCGGAATTACTTCGGGGCGCGGTGAAAAAATTTGTGAAAAAGCCGACGCGCGTAAACCTCATTGCAGCCCGATTTTCCTGGCTGGCCGCCCGTGAACCCTACCAGCAGACGGAAGGATTCCGCTTCGGAAACGCTATCGTTGACGATTGGGAGGGCAAGGTGAATGCATGGCCCCTTGATGAGGGCTTAATAGATTATGTGGCCGCTTCCTACGGCAAAAGTTCCAAGGAAAACGCCTACTATACAGCCAATATCATCGCGAACCCGAAGTTGAAACTCGGTGGGCGTAAAATCGATGCCACCAAAATTACAGCGAAGCTGCTGTCCGATACGCTACACGAAATCGATAAGGTAGAAGCGAACGTAGCAACCGGCTATCACGCGATCGAATTCCTGCTATGGGGACAAGACCTGAACGGTTCGGGCCCGGGCGCTGGCAATCGTTCTCACACGGATTTCGACACCAAAAACTGCACCAACGGCAACTGCGATCGCCGTGCGGCCTATTTGACCGCGGCGACGGATCTGCTCTTATCCGATCTCGCCGAAATCGTCGCAGCGTGGGCGCCTAAAGGCGCGGCCAGAAAAGCGGTGCAAGCGAATGCCAAGAAGGGTATCGCCACGATCGTTAAGGGTCTCGGCAGCCTCTCCTACGGCGAACTCGCCGGCGAGCGCATGAAGCTCGGATTGATACTCCATGATCCGGAGGAAGAGCATGATTGCTTCTCCGATAACACGCATAACTCCCACTTTTACAATCAGGTCGGCATGATGGCGATCTATCGCGGCCACTATGCACGGATCGACGGTTCGGTGGTTTCCGGGCCCAGCTTGCGCGACCTTATCCAAGCAAAAGCGCCGGCGACCGCAAAGGGCATCGATAAGGCGATGAAGAATACGCTGGCGCAAATGTCCGTGATGAAGAATACCGCCGACAGCCGCATAATGGCCTACGACCAAATGCTGGGCGAAGGGAACAAGGCTGGCAACAAGATCCTTCAAAACGTTGTGGATGCGCTGGTTCTCCAGGCGAAAGCACTGGAAAAGTCGATCGCGAAACTAGGAATTTCTGCAGTGGAATTCGAAGGCTCCGATAGCCTCGACAACCCGTCGAAAGTGCTACAGTAATGCCGCAGTGGCCGGAGGTGCGGTTATGCACCTCCGGCACCCGGCTCGCAGACTCTGCGATAACGATCGGTGGTAACACAGCATGGCAAAACTCCGTGCAAATTTCGGTTTTCTGACCGCTGCCGGGCTTTTCGCGATCATTTTCGCCATCTGGCAAATACTATCCGCAATCGAAATATCCGCCCGCGCGACCCAGGACTTTTCGAAGCCCGAAGCGAACGAAGCTCTCGGCGGCGGTGCCGCGACGTCACGTAAACCGGCAAACAAGGATTCCTTTTCGGACTTTTCGGCCAACTTGCCCTTCGAGAAGGAGATGAATTTCAAACTCGGCAACGCCATGTTTCGCCGGTTGTGGGTTTCGGCGCCGGCTTCGACTAGATCGGCGGACGGGTTGGGTCCGCTATTTAACGGCCGGGCATGCCAAAGGTGCCATATCAAAGACGGCCGTGGCCATCCGCCCACCGCCAACTGGCCCGATGACAACGCGATTTCGATGTTGCTGCGTCTCAGCATCCCCGCCGAACAAACCGCCAATAGGATCATCACCGGAAACCAATCTTTCGCCACCCTTCCGGACCCCGTTTATGGCGGACAATTACAGGACTTCGCCCTTGCCGGGCTAAACCCAGAAGGCCGCATGCAAATCCAGTATGCGGAGACACCGGTTACCTTGAGTGACGGTAAAATCGTTAAATTGCGCAAGCCTACCTACCGAGTCACCGAACTGGGATACGGGCCCCTGCATCCAAAAGTCATGCTGTCACCCCGGGTCGCGCCGCCAATGATTGGGCTCGGTCTTCTCGAAATGATCGCCGAGGCCGACATCCTCGCTCATGCGGACCCCGACGATAGGAACCGCGACGGTATCTCGGGCCGACCGCAAAAGGTGCGCGACATAGCAACCGGAAAAATTGCGCTCGGAAGATTCGGGTGGAAGGCCACCAACCCAAACCTGCATCAGCAAACCGCCGACGCGTTTGCCAACGACATTGGAATTTCGAGTCCGCTTGTGCCGAAGCATTCAGGTGACTGCACGTCCGAACAAACAAATTGCGTTTCCGCGCCCAATGGCGCCGGCGATAACGGCCGGGGACACGAGGTTTCCGATCAAATCCTGGACCTCGTCACGTTCTATTCGCGCAATCTCGCGGTACCGAAACGGCGTGGCGCCGGAAAGCCGATTGTCTTGCAAGGCAAAAAAATATTCCATGCAAGTGGATGCGCAGGATGTCATGTCCCCAAATTCCGTACCCGGAACGACCCCAAACGCCCATGGCACAGCGAGCAGACAATCCGGCCGTATACGGATCTACTCCTACACGACATGGGGGAAGGATTGGCGGATAACCGGCCTGACGGAGTGGCAACCGGCCGCGAGTGGCGAACGCCCCCGCTCTGGGGCATCGGGCTTACTAAAACTGTCAGCGGCCATACCTTCTTCCTCCATGATGGTCGTGCCCGCAATCTTTTGGAAGCTATCCTCTGGCACGGGGGCGAAGCGGAGAAAGCGCGTGAACGCGTACGCGCCCTGTCGAAAAAGGATCGTGACGCACTTATCGCGTTTCTAAATTCGCTATGAGATTACTCCCGATCATTTTAACAATCGTCTTTCTTACGGTGCCTCTGACTAACAGCAGGTCAGCACCGCCTATCCAATATGAAGCGATCGCCTCCGGCGTTATCGCCGCGCATAAGAAAGGTTACGGAAGATTCGCCGGGGTCGCCGGGCGATTGCAACAAGCTATCTCGGGATTGTGTGCGACCTTCGATAAGGCCCGGCTGGATGCCGCTCACGCTGCATTTCACGATACCGTCGATGCCTGGCAAACCATCGAACATATTCGAAGCGGGCCCGCCACCCAGGCCAATCTGCATCTTCGGATAAACTTCTGGCCGGACCGGCGCGACCGCGTCGGCAAGCATACGCGCCGGTTGCTGGCCAAAAAAAAACCGATCACATCGGACAGCATGAGCAGCCGCAGTGTCGCCGTTCAAGGATTGCCAGCCTTGGAATATCTCCTCTTTACCGAAGAGCTAAACCAGCTAAAAGACAAATCGAAACATTGCTCGGCCGCACAAGCGATCGCGGCCAATATTTCCGAGATGGCATCCTCGCTGGCATCGAGATGGCGGCGCGAGACATTTGCGAAGGCCTCCGCGAAGAAAATTTCCGGCGCCTTCTTCAATAATCTGGTTGTGGGTCTTCAGGTGGTCTCGGACCTAAAACTCGGCCGGCCGCTTGGTGAAAAGACCGGACGGGTGAGGCCGTATCTGGCCGAAAATTCGTCAAGCCACCGTGCGCTGCGTAATGTCGCGGGGAATTTGGCGAGCCTGGAACAAACCTATCTGGCGATCGCCGAGGGCGCCGGCACCGCTTGGTCCGGGACACCAAAGGACAAGGCTATCCGTGCGGCCTTCGCCGCTGTGGTCGCCGAAGGGAAAACACTCGGTAGATCGCTGGGGGATCTGGTGAAATCCGCGGATGGCCGAGAAAAGATCAAGCGGGTCATCGAAATCGTCCGCGCGTTACGCCTGCACATTGTTCTCGAGATGGCCAAGCCGCTCGGCCTGACCGTCGGCTTCAACAGTTTCGATGGCGATTGACCGGCGTCACATGCTGGCCGCCAGCGCTGGCTGGATAGGCTGGTCATCCTTGCCAAGAATTTCCAGCGCGAGCCCACGGGCACAAGACGGATATATTGGAATTCGCTGGAGGTCGGCGGCGCAGCAATCGGTCGCGGTCATCACCGACCATGAGGGACAAACATTGCGCGAATTCGCGTTGCCGGCGCGCGGACACGGTGCCGCCTTGAGACCCGGTACCACAGAGGCGGTGATCGTCGCACGTCGACCCGGGCGCTTCGCTCTGGCAGTTCCCCTCGCTGGCAACGGCCCAGAGCACCGCTTCCACGCACCGGAAGATCGGCATTTTCAAGGTCACGCGGTGTTCGCCCCCGACGGCCGCACGCTGTTCGCCACCGAGAATGACTTCGAGGGCGAGCAGGGCATGGTGGGCGTTTATGACGCCACCGACCGCTATCGCCGCATCGGTGAGTTTCCGAGCCAGGGAATCGGCCCGCATGAGATCGTGGCAATACCAGGCGGCGATGTGCTGGCCGTCGCCAATGGGGGCATTTTGACTCATCCCGATAGCGGGCGCGTAAAACTCAACCTGGAATCCATGACCCCCTCGATCGCCTATTTCGACCGGAAGACCGGATCCCCTATCGCCTCGGCCGTACAGCCACCCGGCAGCATGCGGAAACTCAGCATTCGCCATATCGTACCGCTCGCAGGCGGGGCCATCGCGATTACATGCCAGGATGAGGCACGGCCGGTCTCCGGCGCCCCGTTGGTGGCGGTGCATCGGCCGGGAACGGCGGCCCTCGATTACCTGCCCGCCCCAGACGGCCTGTACCTGGCCATGGAGGGCTATTGCGGGTCGGTCGCAACCGACATCTCACGCCGTATCGTTGCCGTCAGTTCCCCGCGCGGCAACCTAGTCGCCTTCTGGAATGCACTCGAACGCCGCTTCTTGGGCAAGGTGTCCTTGACCGACGGTTGCGGCATCGCCGGCGGCCCCAGCGCCGGTAGCTTTATGCTTACCAGCGGCACCGGCGTCCGGTCTCTTTACGATCTGAATTCACCTCAAGTTCTGCCCGCCCCCGAGCCCGGTGCCCGGCCCTGGGACAATCATCTGACGAGACTGACTTCGGGGTAACGCTTCGACTCTCAACGTGTTCGTGTTTAGTCGAAACCGGCTGTTTTCTTTTGTTCTTCGACATATTTTGTCTGAAACCGCTCCTCGCCGGAGGCGAACCGCACGCCGGCTGTCCGGATCGCTGAATCGGGGGCGATCTCGAGCGGTCTATAGGGTGTTCCCGGCACTACGGTTTTGAACAGGCTGTTATGCTTGGTGTTGTAGCAGGCCAGAAGTGTCCAACGGCGATTGTCCGACTTGTTCTGATCTGACCGACGCGGCCTATTGCAATGGAAGAACGCGGCGTCCCCTGGCCCTAGATCGCAGTGGACATGCTCAAGCACTTTCGAAACCTCTTCCAGCCTGTCGGAGTCTACGCAATATTGGCCACCCGGTGTAACGACGTGCCACAAGTGCGCGTCGCGCTTACGGCAATTGCCATCTATACTTAGAGTGAGGCGTTCCGCGGCATCGCGATTCTAATTTCGATCCTCGCCGTCGTCGTCATACCGGAATTCGTATCGGCGTGGGCACGCAACAAGGTTATGAAAATGCAGTAGCCGGCTGCGAAACTATTGGAGGCAGAATCATGTCAAATGCAGCAATCGAACTGAACGGAACGACTTACAAGCATCCGTCAAACCCCGTGGTCGTCGTATGTATAGACGGCGGCGATCCCGAATATGTGGACGAGGGCGTCAAAGCGGGCATCATCCCAACCCAGGAAGGCTTCATGAAGGATGGCTTTTACGCCGTTGCCCAAGGGTCGATGCCGAGTTTCACCTGTCCCAATAATATGTCCATTGCCACCGGCACAGAGCCCGTAACCCACGGCATTTCCGGAAATTTTTATCTCGACCGGAAGACCGGCGAGCCCGTCGTCATGACGGGGCCCGAACTCCTTCGGGCGCGCTCGGTCATGAGCGAATTTTCACGCAACGGAATCGTGGTCGCTTCGATTACCGCCAAGGATAAGCTGCGCCTGCAGTTGCAGAAAGACATGGATCTGAGTAACGGATCGGTAAGTTTTTCGTCGCAATATGCGGACCGGTGCACCATGGAGGAGAATGGTATCGAGGATGCCTTGGCCTTTGTGGATCAGCCATTGCCGGACATGTATTCCGATAATCTTTCATTGTTTGTGCTCGATGCCGGGATCAAGCTGTTGGAAGAGCGGCGCCCCGATGTCCTTTACTTGTCGTTGACCGACTACATCCAACATTCCCACGCGCCCGGGACGCCGGTCGCCAATCAGTTCTACAAGAATATGGACGACCGCTTTGCCCGCATGATCGAACTCGGCGCCACGGTGGCTTTGACCGCCGACCACGGCATGGGGTACAAGGCCGATGACGACGGGGAGCCGATCGTGATCTGGTTGCAGGACATCCTCGACGACGCACTCGGCGAGGGGAACACCCACGTTATCTGCCCGATTACCGACGCGTTCGTTGGCCATCATGGGGCGTTGGGCGGCTTCGTCCGGGTCTATAACGAAAGCGGAATTTCGCCGGAGGCGGTGATCGAAATTGTGAAAGACATTCCCGGGATCGACAAATTGTGGACAGCGGAAGGTGTGGCCAAGGAGCTTGAACAGCCGATCGACCGTGAAGGCGATGTCGCCATCGTTGGCGACAGGAAAACCGTCATCGGCGGCCGCGAGGTCGATCATGATTTGACGGCGCTTAAGGGCCACCGTTTGCGTACCCATGGCAGTCTTTATGAAGCGAACGTGCCGATTTTCCTCTCGAAACCGCTAAACGACGAATATGCGGCACGAGCCGAGCAAGGCTTGCGCAGTCACAACATCTTCGAGTTGGCGCTCAACGGAACCGTCTGAACAGAGGATTCCAATATCATGCCCAAAATCGGCCGGGCTGCGGTTTACGACGCGCCCAATGAACCCTTCGTGATTCGAGAATTCCCGGTCCGTGGCGTGCATGCGGACGAAGTTCTAGTTCGTATCACGATGTCGACGATCTGCCGTTCGGACATACATTCCTATCATGGACACCGGCCCAATCCGTGCCCCGGCATTCTCGGTCACGAGATCATCGGCATTATCGAGCAAGTGGGTGACGAGATTACCCACGACATGCGCGGCGGGACCCTATCGCCCGGCGACCGGGTAACCTGGACCGAATTTTTTCACGACGGCGATTCCTACTACAAGGATGTCCACGACATGCCGCAGAAGGCGGACGGTGTCCGCAAATACGGCCATGATCTGGCGGAAGAGGATCCGCATTTCCTGGGCGGTTTCGCGGACTACTGCTACATCCTGCCGGGGACCGGCATCCTCAAATTGCCGGACGAAATTTCGGACGAGGAAGCGACGCCCTTGAACTGCGGCGGCGCGACCATGATAGCGGTCACCGAGGCGGCCGCGCTCGGCGAGAACGACACGGTCGTCGTACAGGGGCTGGGTTTGCTCGGTCTCTATGGTTGCGCCATCGCCAAGGCCCGCGGCGCAAAACTGGTTATCGGCATGGACCGCGCTGCCAAACATCTCGAAATGGCGAAACGGTTCGGCGCGGACCATGTATTCGATATTTCCGCCATGGATGCGGATGAACAGGTGGCGCGCGTCCGCGACCTGTGTCCGCCGGACGGCGCCGACGCCGTGATCGAGGTCTGCGGCTCGGCAGCGGCGGTGCCTATTGGTATCCGGATGCTGCGCGTCGGCGGCCGCTACACCATCGGCGGGCTGGTTAATCCGGGGGCTGATTTCACCCTCG
>DLVK01000575.1:0-4173 GCA_003444235.1 Rhodospirillaceae bacterium | reverse complement strand
CGATTACACCAAGGCAGCAATCCGAGCGGTGCAAGACGCACTCCACCACAGTTCGCTCAGCATGATCCGCGTACTCGGTGTCGAAAAAAAGGACGTGCAAGTAGATGTGACCATCGGCGTCCAAAAACCGGACGAAGTAGACACGGATGCTGTGAAAGAAACCCTGCCCGTCGGGACGGTGACCGTTCGCGCAGTTAAAGGGGGACTCGACGTACCCGACGATGACCGCGACGACACCGCCGTCATAGCAAGTGCAGCGGTCGACGTTCGTCTCGACCTGCCGTAGTCGGTCAGGCCGCTTCTTCTTGTGTCGCCAGGTCCGCCAAATCACGGGCGATGCGCGTAACCCCGTCCAATCGATGGTCGGGCAACGGCCAGTCGTGACGGAAGACAAGGCTTTGGTCAGGCCGTAATTTTACGTTCAAGGGATTACGTTGGATGTAGCCTACTAACGCCATGGGATTGGCGAACCGCGCGTTCCGCAATACCACCGACGCGCCTCCTTTGCCCGCATCGACTTTCTCAATGCCCGCGATACGGCACAAATTTTTAATTTCCATAACTTTGAGAAGGTTTTCGACCGGTTTCGGCAACGCACCGAAGCGATCGATCAACTCGGCGGCGAATGCCTCAATTTCGGGAGCCATTTCAATACTGGAAAGGCGGCGATAAAGGCCAAGTCTGAGACCGAGATCCGCTACATAGTCATCGGGAATGAGCACTGCGACACCGAGCGAAATCTGCGGTGACCAGCTTTCGGGTCTGGCCGGGGCATCGCCATCTTTTTCTCGCATCGTCGTAATCGCCTCTTCCAGCATATGCTGATAGAGCTCAACACCGACTTCTTTAATATGACCCGACTGTTCTTCACCCAACAGGTTACCCGCCCCGCGAATGTCCAAATCGTGGCTGGCCAGCGTGAAACCCGCGCCAAGCGAATCCAGCGTTTGCATAACCGAAAGCCGCTTCTCCGCGGCGGTGCTCAGAATTTGCCCCGCCGGAAGAGTGAGATACGCATAGGCTCGTGCCTTCGCGCGTCCAATCCGTCCGCGCAACTGATAAAGCTGGGAAAGGCCAAATCTGTCCGCACGATGAACCAGCATCGTGTTCGCATTCGGAATGTCGATGCCCGCCTCGATTATGTTGGTGGAAAGCAGGATATCGGCCTTGCCTTGGTTGAAGTCGTTGATGACTTCTTCCAACGCCTGCGGGGCCATTTGGCCATGGGCAGTCAGCACCTTTGCGTCGGGCACCAACTCGGCCAGCCTTTTGGCCACCCGGCTAAGATCGCTGATGCGAGGACACACGTAGAAAACTTGCCCGCCACGGTATCGTTCCCGATTGATGGCCTCGCGAATGACCACAGGATCGAACGGCAACACGAACGATCGGATCGCAAGACGATCCAACGGCGGCGTTGCGATGATGCTCATGTCTCGGGCGCCCGCCAACGCCAACTGTAATGTCCTCGGGATTGGGGTTGCCGTGAGCGTTAGTACATGGAGATCCCGTCGCCATTCCTTCAGTCGCTCTTTCTGACCGACACCAAAATGTTGCTCCTCATCGATAACAAGCAGGCCGATGTTCTTGAATTCGATATCTTGAGCCAGCAACGCATGCGTACCGATCACGATATCGACGCTACCGTCCCTTAGCCCCTCCTTAACCGCACTCGCATCCTTGGCTTTCACCAGGCGAGACAATTGCTCCACCGTAACCGGCAGCCCTGAGAATCGCTGCGCGAAGGTCTGATGATGCTGAAAGGCGAGAAGAGTGGTCGGCACAATGATCGCCACCTGAAATCCGTTTGAGGCAGCAATGAATGCAGCCCGCATGGCGACCTCGGTTTTTCCGAAACCGACATCGCCGCAAATCAGTCTATCCATTGACTGGCCGGTTCCCATATCCGCGACAACATCCTCAATCGCACGCTGCTGGTCCTCAGTCTCTGTCCAGGCGAAACGAGTGCAAAATTCTTCATAGGCTCCAGGTGGCGGCGGCATGACTGGCGCTTTGGCCAGCGTCCGTTCGGCGGCAAGTTTCAATAGCTGGTCCGCCATTTCCTTGATCCGCTCTTTGACCGCCGCACGTCGCGCTTGCCAGGCGATGGCGCCGAGCTTGTCGAGCAAGGCATCCGATTGCTCGGCCCCATAGCGCGACAGGGTGTCGCGGTTTTCGACCGGAATGAACAAACGATCGTCGCCTGCGTAGAGCAAGCGGACGCAATCGTGGGGTGCGCCGTCCACGGTCAAACTTTCCAGCCCGTCATAACGGCCTATGCCGTTTTCAATATGGACGACCAGATCCCCCGGCTCGAGTGCGGAGACTTCGGAAATGAAATTCTCCGACCGACGCCGCCGACGGCTAGGCCGCGACAAGCGCTCACCTAAAATATCTTCTTCGCTCAGGATCAGCATTTCCGGTGCATTGAAGCCGCGCTCGGTTTCCCAAACGCTCACATAAGCGCCGTCCATACCGAGCGGCCCCTTAATTTCCGCCCATCCATCCACCGCTGTGAGCGTCACTTCATCGGCACCTGCGATGAGCTTTGCCAGACGATCTCGCGATCCGGCACTTGCCGCTGCCACCACCACTGGCTTGTCTCTTCCCGCATCGGATATGGCGGCCCTCACGGCATCGAACAGGTTGATATCTTCTCGCTGCCGCGCTTCCGCAAAATTCGGTGATGCGCGCCCTCCTGCGCTGTCGCCACCCTCCTCGAAAGGTGAAAAGAAGCATCGATCATGCGCGGCGATTGCCTCTTCCCAGCCCGCCTCGTCCAGAAACATTTGCTCTGGATCCACCGGCCGATAGACCTGCTCATCCTGTGCGGTGGCCGCGCGTAAATTCGCCGGCAGAAACTCGTTTCTCGCTTCGTAATGATCGTGAATAGTTTCGAACCGCGACCTAATCGCCTGGTCCCATTGATGATCGAAACTGACCGGTGCATCGGGAAGGTAATCGAGCAGGGTTTGCAATCTCTCATGGAAGAATGGCAACCAATGTTCGTAACCGGACTGGCGCCGACCGACGCTTACAGCCTCATAGACTCCGTCATTGTCGGAAGGAATTCCAAAGGCAACTCGATAGCGAGCACGAAAGCGCGCGATACTTTCTTCGTCCAACGGCGCTTCGCTGACTGGGTGCAAACGAAATGAATCGCATTTCTCTTTCGAGCGCTGGCTCAAGGCGTCGAAGCTGCGAATTGATTCCAAATCCTCACCGAAAAAATCGAGCCGGATCGGATTGGATTCACCCGGTGCAAAAATATCGACGATCCCACCGCGAATGGCATATTCGCCGGTTTCACGCACGGTTTCCGCGCGCCGATACCCATTCCGCGAAAAGAAGCTGAACAATTCATCGCGATCCAGAACCGTCCCGATTTGGCCGGCGAGCGTATTACCTCGGAAAAACTCTTGAGGCGGGACTTTTTGAACAACCGCGCTGATCGTCGTCAGCACGATCGCCGGTTTTGCCGCGGATTCATCAATTAGCGTTGCCAGAGTGGTCAAGCGTCGCGCGACAATATCCGCCGCCGGCGATGTCCGGTCATAAGGAAGACAATCCCATGCGGGGAAATCGACGGAAATGAGGTCCGGCGCAAAGAAACCAAGCGCTTTTTTGAGGCGGTCGAGGCGCGCATCATCTCGACAGATGTGAAGCAACGGACCATCCGCCGAGCGCGCCGCCTCGGCCAATAGATAAGCGTCGTACCCTTCCGGGACGCCGCCAATTCGCCGTTCACCCCCCTCCGCCACGGGTCTAGCGATGCCCGCCTTCGGCACAAAACTGGGTTAGCCGTTCGGTCATGTCGTTGGCCACATTGGCCGGCCAGGGCGAATAGCCCCCAATCCAATTGTAAAGATCGATATCGTTATGGGCGAGAATATCCTCCAGCTGGTCGAGTTCCGCCTCATCCAACTCGTCTATATGAGCGTCGGCAAAGCCACCCAACAAAAGGTCCGCCTCCTTGGTCCCCCGATGCCAGCAACGGAACTTCAGGCGTTTACGTCGAATTTCGATATTTTGTTCGCTGCCCATGCCAGAGGATATAGAGCGCTTTGGCGCCGGGGTAAATTCACACTATCAACTATCACGTTACGTGGCACCGGAATTAGCGATCAGCTAAACTTACCAGACAACCAAATGCCGATTGCCGAAAGCCGTGCG
>DLVK01000509.1:0-6310 GCA_003444235.1 Rhodospirillaceae bacterium | reverse complement strand
GCGAGCGAGTCATCGTCGGTGAGAATGGCGCCGCCGTCGCCATAGCAACCGAGCGGTTTTGCCGGGAAAAAACTGGTCCCGGTGGCTCGCGCCAAAGTACCGACTTTTGCCGTCCCGTAGGCACCTCCGATACTCTGTGCCGCGTCTGCCCAAAGCTTCAAATCATGATTGTTGGCAATTTTCCGTAGCTCGGCGTAATTCGCCGGAAGCCCGAACAGGTCCACGGCGAGAATTCCGCGCGGTGTGAGTTCCCCAGCCGCTTTTACCTGTTCGATCCGACGTTCGAGATCCCCGCAATCGATATTGAAATCATTTTCGTCGACATCGACGAAAACCGGTGACGCACCCAACAGCATCAACACTTCGGCTGTTGCGGTAAACGTAAACCCTGGTACGAAAACCGCGTCGCCCGGCCCGATATTCTCGGCCATCATGATCATGACCAATGCGTCGGTGCCGCTGGATACGCCAATGGCATGACGTGAACCACAAAAAGTTGCCAGTTGAGTTTCGAACTCGCCCACTTCGGGACCCATGATGAATCGGCCGTGATCGAGAACGCCCTGGATAGCCGTATCGATATCGTCTTTGTACGCTCGATATTGAGCTTTCAGGTCCACCAGTGGAATGGGATCGCTCATTTAGGCTCTTCTCCTGTTAGGCCGTCTGCTGTTTCGACGTACTTTTCGCCGGTCCTCGGGCATATCAGATCCGGCCCAAGAATTTCACCGGTCCGGCTGGCCCATCCGGCATGGCGGGCCGGTGTGCCGAGCACAAGCGCGTGCGCCGGCACATCCTTCGTGACTGTTGCGCCTGCGCCGATCATGGCGTAGGCGCCGATGGTAACGCCGCAAACTATCGTGGCATTCGCGCCAATCGAGGCACCTCGTTTCACCAGTGTCGGGTCAAATTCGTCTTTGCGTTCAACGAAAGCCCGTGGGGTCAAAACGTTGGTAAAAACACATGAGGGACCGCAAAAAACGTCGTCCTCAAGTGTCACGCCATCATAGAGCGACACGTTGTTCTGAATTTTGCATCCGTCGCCGACGGTAACGTTTGGGCCGATCATGACATTCTGGCCCAGTACGCAACCGGAACCGATTTGCGATCCGGACAGGACATGGCTGAAATGCCAAATTTTGGTTCCGTCGCCGACGGTCGTGCCGTCATCTACGATTGCGGTCTCGTGGATAAAATAATTGCTCATGAGTTGGATGAATCAAAGTGGATGGGATCGCCGTTGGAAAGCGATTTTTGGCATGCGTCCAACACCTGCAAAACCCGAATCGCCTCGGTCGCGTCGGTCCTGGGTGTGTTTCGCGTCGCGACGCAATCGATGAAATGTTCGCATTCGATTCGCAGCGGCTCCCTCTCTTCGTAGGATATCGGCTCGCCAACCGCCTTGTTGATGGCGGCAATGTCGCCTTGCCAGCCGACTTTGTGGCGGTAGAGCATCAATTTCTGATCTCCCTGTTCCACATCGTCGAAAACCGCCATGCCCTCGCTACCGACAACGACGGTGCGGTGTTCTTTGAAGGGGTGAAGCCAAGAAACGAAAATATGACCCTGGACCCCGTCTTCGAAAGTTAGATGGGTGAGGCTGGTATCTGCGACCGGAGGGTACAAATAGGTGCCGCCGCTAGAAACCACGCGGCTGGGAAATTGACCGGTAAGTGCGAGCATCATGGAAATATCGTGTGGCGCGAAGGACCAGAGAGCATTCTCTTCTTTGCGGATTTTCCCGAGGCTGGTGCGGTTTGAATAAATGTACCGTAACTGGCCGACCTGTCCGTCCGCCACCGCGCGCGAGAGGCTGATGAATGCAGGGTGGTACAACAATAGGTGCCCGACCATTAGAGTGCGTTTTGCGTCATCCGCCTGTTTTTTAAGAGTGGCGGCTTGGTTCAGGTCGAGACAAAGAGGTTTCTCGACGAACACATCTTTTCCTGCAGCTATACTTTTCTCGACAACTTCTCCGTGAGTTGCAGCGGGTGTCGCTACGGCAACAGCATCAATCGCGGCGTCGTCTAGGATTTGCTCGATCGTGTCGACAATAGGAACATCGGGGTATTGATTTTGAATTTCGGCGCGTTGTGCGGAGTCCGTTTCGCAAATAGCGACAAGACGGCCCATTTCCTTGAAATTGCGTATTAAATTCTTGCCCCAGTATCCGGCGCCAATTACGGCAATTGTGGTCATTTTCGATCTTTCCCCATAGAGGAAAAGCGGCCCGGTACGTGTACTTCGCAGTTTTCCGCGAGAGACGTATCGAGCGCTATTATCCGTTTTTCCAAAAATTGGTCTAAGGTGTTTTCCGGTGTATCGCCGCTCACCCACCAAATTGGATGAGTAAGTAATTGCAGGGCACGGCCTTGCTCCAGCGCTTCCAAGTCAAGCGGATGGCCATGGTCCCAGCGTCCCCGTGAATCCGAACAATATGCCATTTCTTCGAAATATTTTGGCTGGTAGGTGTGGCGTTTGCCGGCCAGCAGTTCCTTTCGGCCAAGCAGTTGTGGTGCTGGTCGATGAAAGCTGATCATGTCGACTTCCGTGCCGGTAATACATTGCAAGCATCCGGCTTCCCATTCCGCTGCTTCTTCTAACTCGTCCTCATGATACAGCGATGCGTCCCTGTGGAGATTCACGTGGTGGCCGAAAGATAGAAGCTTTTCGATCGCGGCTAAGCCTTCGGCGGAATAAAGATTGTAGAACTCGGTTCGCAATAGCACGAAATAGTGGGCTGAGATGCCGAGACGTTTCTCAATTTTTGCAATTTGTAACGCGGCATCCAAACTCATATCCACATCATGGCGCAATACGAGATGTCGCTCGGTGGGTTCGGCTTTGCCAAATTCGCTGATTTCATAGCCCCGACCGATAATAGCAGCGACTAGCTCCTCGTATCCGGCAACGGAGAACTCCCGGGCCTCGCTCATGCCGCTACCTCGTCGAACGGGTGCGCGGCGAACCAACTTGCTATCGTTAGAAGTTGCATCAAAAGCTTGTTGTGATTTGTTTTTGACTCCAGGTGTTCGTCGACGATCTGACGCAGTCCTCCAGATTGGAAGAGGCCAGTTGCGTTGAGAGCGGGATCCTCGGCTAATCCTTCGGCCAAGCTGCGCCAAGTGGGGTCCTGGCGGAATAGCACTGCAGTATTCAACCAGGACCCATGGGTGAAGGCTGGATCCGGCAAGTGCGGCCGCTTCAGCAATCCCAGCCGCCGCAATACGGCACGCATCAACTGCAGAACGATTTGTTTCGAGAAACCGTGGCGAGCCGAGAACCCGGTATTCGCGTCTGCCAGACGCATAAGCTCCGGGTCGAGTTGCATCATCGCCTCATGGGCTACTTTGCCCTCCGCCCGCCAGGCCGGCGGCATGGAGAGGTAAAGGTCGAACACCACAGGATCGAACGCAATCGGTCGGTGGTGAATGGTTTCTTCGATTGCGACAAAATCCGAATAGGCATAATGGCGGCCGAGCGAATGTAGAATGAATGCATCCCAGTTATTGTAGTCGTCTTCAATGTCGCAGTTTTCGAGCGCTGCCGCCATTGCATCGACCCGACGGGTATCGAGTTCGGCCGCAAACTTCGGCGCCAGAATTTTTTTCGCTGTCTCGGGCGATATGCCGGCTCGTAGACTACCGGAAATAGATTCCGGGGTGCCATCGTCAATCTTTCTGAGTGACGGTAACCGTGTTTTAGATCCGGCAATTTCCAGGGTACGACATGGCAGGTAATAGCCTCGCAATGTGTAATCAAGACCGTGACCGCTCAGTAAAACGTCATGATCGGCTGCAATTGCGGGCAGACTCGAATAGAGATTGATCGGGGCCGCAAACAATCCATCGCTGGCCGCGGTCGATGGCGCGATCGCTTGGGCGAGGTCTGCGGCATCGCTGTGGTGGAGCTTGAACGGCATGCCCGAGATTTCGCTGCCGGTGCGTGCCAGGCCTACTTCGGTATTGTCCCAAGCGCAGACCGTAGCGCACGAAATTCGCTTGCCCGTATGACGGGTCGCTGCCAAGACCGCGCGTGAGTCGAGGCCACCGGACATCAGCAAACCGTGTCGGACGGGGTCGGACAGGCGTCGTGCCGTCGCCCGGGTGAGTGCGCTTGCCAGCCCTTCGGCGGCTTCCGACTTGGAAAAATCCGGTGCCGACCACGTCAATTTGCGCGCTGTTTGCTTCTTCATGTGTCCGTTCTCCCAAATCCAGATTTGGGCGGCGGGCAGCGATGCGACGTCGCTGTATTGGGTGTGGTCGGCAACGGTGCGCTGATAAACGAGAAGTTCGGCTATTCCTTGCCGGCTGATCCGTTTAGGCACCCGGTCCTCGGCAACCATCGCGTCGAGCCGCGTGCTCGCGATCAAGGCCTTTTCGTCATGCCAGACAAAAAACGATTTCGATGCGAGACGGTCGGTGACTAACGCGACACGATTGCGGTTGGGGTCCAGAACTGCGATGCAAAAGCTGCCGTTAAGCCAGGCAATTCTGTGCAGGTGATCGCTCCGATAGAGATCGGCGATCAATGATGCCGATTCTTCGTAGAGTCCGTGGTCGTCGAAAACTTCGCCTCCGATAGCACAGACCAATCCATCGTCGAATGAAATCGGTGCGCCGAAGTGAGCCAGCGAATGATGCCAGACATGCCCGACCGAAAGCTCGGGTGTTGCGGTGACCTGTTCTTTCGATTGGCCAGGTTGCGCGAGGCGGCCCAACATGCGTGCTACCGCATCTTCTGAGCCGATGTTGCCGGCGGCTAGACAGAGGCCTGCCATCCTAGGCGTCTCCAACCATGTCCCAATCCAACGGATCGCCTCGTTTTAGTGCGCGAGTCGCGCGGCGGCCGAGAATTTCGGGAAGGTGTTTCGGCGGTAGCCCGAAGCCGGGACGGATCGAACGAACATTACGGTTGGTGAAAACCCCGTTGTCGTCTATATCCTCGACCACATAGAGGGACCGGCGAAAAATCACGTTGCCTTTTTCGCTTTCCTTGCGTTCGTAGTGGGGTTTTCCGAACGCTTGCCAGGCGGTTCGTACGCCATCCACAAGTCCTTTGAGTTCGTCCGGTTCGAGTGAGAATGCCGCGTCCGGTCCGCCGTCGTCCCGATCCAGGGTGAGGTGTTTCTCGATCAGCACAGCACCTTGAGCGATCGCGGCGATCGGAACCGCGGTGCCGAGCGTGTGATCGGACAAGCCAACGGGGACACCCAATTTGCGGGCTAAATCGGGAATGGTCGCCAAGTTGCTGTCGGAAGCGGGCGCCGGATAACCGCTTACGCAATGGAGGACGAGAATTTCCTGCGCGCCGGCATTCCGTGCTGCGCCGACTGCCTCTTCGATCTCAGGCAAATCGGCCATGCCGGTGGAAATGATGATGGGTTTGCCCGTGGACGCGGTTTTGGCAATCAACGGCAAATCTATCGCTTCAAAGCTGGCAATCTTGTAGGCGGGCGCATCGAGAGACTCGAGAAATTCCACAGCGGTTGGGTCAAACGGAGCGGAGAAAAGCACGATGCCAACTTCGCGTGCTTTGTCGAACAAAGCCTGTCGCCAGTCCCAGGGCGTATGCGCTTCTTCGTAAAGCTCGTGCAGTGTGCGGCCGTCCCATAGACCACCTTCGATGGTAAAGCCGGGCCCATCGTGATCGATGGTGATGGTATCGGCGGTATAGGTTTGCATTTTGACCGCGTCCGCGCCGGCTTCCTTGGCGGCCTCTATGATGGCAAACGCCCGGTCGATGTTGCCATTGTGGTTGCCGGACATTTCCGCGACCACATAGGGCGGTTGATCGGGGCCGATTTCACGGCCGTCCTAGGAAAAATTCATTGCCATGTCAGTGCGTGGTCAGGCTAAGGTCACGGATCTCTTTTGCGGGCGCACACCACCAGCCTTCGGAAGAAGTAGGCGGGTATCCGGCGTGCTCGAACAGACGCAGGCTAGAACGGTTCTCGGAGTCGACATAGGCCAGCAAATCCCAGTCGTCGATCAAAACTCTGCCCAACGCCAGCGCGTGGCCGGCAATGCCAAGGTTATGCTGTTCGGATCCGACAAGGATTGAAATTTCGAAGCCTTCATTCTCTTGTCGGTAGTCAAACCGCAATACGCCCGCCGGTGTATCGCCGTGGGTGATGATGTTGAAGATACAGCGAGGGTCGGCGAGCTTGTTCGCGAGCCAGCTCTCGTGTTCGTCACGCTTTGGAGTTTGTCTGTTACGGGCGTAGCGCCGCATTTCCGGCTCCTGTTGCCAGGCAAACATGATGTCGCTGTCCTCACGGGTGACTGGCCGTAAAGAAACCGGTTTCCCG
>DLVK01000255.1:0-8417 GCA_003444235.1 Rhodospirillaceae bacterium | reverse complement strand
CCCGCGTCGACGCGGCCATATCGCCGCCATGGGCCATGGCCTTGGTGCTGTTGGAGAGGCGCCCCGTCCGCGCCACCGCTTCCTCGGCAATCTCCCGATAGGCCGGTGAAAAATCTTCCATTTCCACCATCGGCAACAGGCACTCGCGGGTGGCGAAATTTTCGAACCGTGACATGGCGTGTCCTTCCCCTGAAATTTTGGCAAGAGATTAGCGGAAATTTCAGATTAGGCCCATTGAGGTGGGGCAGGAGGCGTACGGTGGGGGAGGGGACTACTCGATCCCGACGGTCACCATCTGAGTGTTGCCGAAAGTGGGGATACAGGCCGAATGGCGGCCGGCGCCGCCGGCGACGATGATGACCACCTGATCCGGGCTCGAGAACAGTTTGACGCCGTCCTTGCCGCCCGGCCCTTGAATACGGCTCGCTTGGCGTTCCTCGTAAAGATGCATCCAGCCATCGGATATCAGCTCACGGGGGATAACGCACTTCTCAAACAGGAATTCCTTCACGTCCTGCTTGGAAAACCCGGCCTCGGCGATAACGCCCGCATGTTCGGCGCCGAGGGCGACGAGATATTCGTAATCGTATTTCGAGTTGTTGCAGGACGTGGTCGACATCACGCTGGCGATACTGGTCAGGATCGCCTCGCCGGTCTCGCCGTAATGGTCATTGACGTTGTGCGGGCCTTCGCAGCCGAACAGGGTCACCGCGCTTTCATCGGGCCCGTGGCCTTGGTCCACATGGAGCGGCTGCCAGGGGTTGGCCTCTTCGTTCTCGGGAAAACAGAACCCGTATTTTGCCGGCGAGCCCATTTGCGACCGGTCGAGTACGCCCGGTACGCCGCCGCCAACATTGGTCATGATCAGGCGCAGCGCGCGACCGAGCGTGGCATTGGCCTTGTTGCCCTGACCCATGGCGTTGGTCCCTGCGTTCATGCCGAGATTAAGGGCGGCCGGGCCGTTGATCACCATGGCGACGGTGCAGGGATGAGTAGTCGACTGCAGCGCCTTCAAATTAAGTTTCTCGTCGGTGAGCCCTTTGACCGCGGCGATCAGCGTCGGCATGGCCATGGCATCGCAGCCGGCCATCACCGCATTGGCCGCGATATTGCCGATTGTCGCCATGCCGAGGCCGGGATCGACCAGGCCCAGCTGTTCGTCCGGGTCGCGCCCGTTCAGCATCTTTTTCCAAAGCTCCGGCGTCGGCGGCACGATGGGGAGGCCGTCGGTCCAGCTCTTGTAATAGAAGTCGCGGTTGATCTCGGCGAAATCGTCGGGCCCGTCGAAGGTCTCCGGTGCGCCCGGTGCGTTGAAATCGCACTCGAACAGCGAATCATATTGAACGTTGGATTTCGGCGCGACCTGACGGGCTTTCGCTTCGTCGGCCAGGGCTACCGCGTCATCCTGCAGATAGCGGGAAATCTCGTCCGCCGCATCGGCGGCAATCTTCTTTACCCGGGGCGGGTCCAACTCGGCGACCGGGTGGGGCACTAAGGCGATGGGAAGGCCCGGCATGCCGAGACATTCCGCCTCGCCTTTGCCTAGACCGAAGAACTCGTCGGTGCAGACCGTAGCGCACGGAATGCCCAGTTTCTCCATCTTGACGGTGTCATGGACACACCACGACGTGCAGGAGCCTCAATCCCCGAAGGCGGCGACGACCGCATGCACCCGGTCGAGCCATTTCTGGTCGAAATCGGCGGGCGCGCTGGCATACTTGGAAAAACGGGTGAACTCCAGATGCGGATGGCGCTGCTTCAGCTCATCGGCAACATCGTCGAGAAACCGGGTCGCGTTGTTCTTCAAGTTGGAGAACAGGCCCACGACCTTGATATCGTCGAGCGATTTGCGTTCGGCGAGCGCTAGATCGTCGCGCTGAAAGATTCCGCATGGGTTCACGAGTTCCATGAACAAAGGCTAACGCGCGGATTTGCTGGGTGCAAGGGAGCACCGACCGATGGCGCCCACCGGCCCGCTGCGCTATAAATATGGAAAGCGAAAAAAGGGCTTTAGCCAGGGAGAAACCATCATGAGCGATTATGAATGCGTGTTGGCAGAGGTCGAAGACGGCGTCGGGATCGTGACGCTGAACCGGCCGAAGAAACTAAACGCCATGAACCGAACGCTTAATCTCGAATTGCAGGATGCGGTTAAGAATTTCGATGAGGATGAAAACATCGGCTGCATCATAATTACCGGTTCCGGTGAGAAGGCCTTTACTGCCGGTGGCGATATCCACGAGCAGGTCGATGACGAATCGCGCGATCCGGAGGAAGTGCTTGCGGAAAAAACAAAAATTCGCCGCGGCGGGTTCGAAATTTCAGCCTGCCTGACTCCGACCATCGGCATGATGAACGGTCTCGCCTATGGCGGCGGCGCGGTGTTGGCGTCCTCGCTCGACATGCGGGTCGGTTGCGAACGCACCAAGTTCCGGTTTTTGGCCGCCGCCTACCGGCGGATCAATTCCACCTGGACGCTGCCCAATCAGGTCGGCTGGCCGAAGGCGAAGGAGCTCCTGTTCACCGCGCGCATTGTCGAAGCGGAAGAAGCTTTCCAAATCGGGCTGTTGAACCGTCTCGTGCCTTCCTCGGAACTTCGCGCCAAGACGATGGAAGTGGCGCAACAGATTGCCGGTAATTCACGCGAAGCAGTGCGTGGCATCAAATCGATTTTGCTGGAGGACATGGGCAAAACTCTCGACGAGCAGTGGAAGAACGAGAAGGACTTCGCCCGCGACGTGATGCCGAATGCGCTCGCGACGGAGGCGTTCCCGGAATTCCTCGCCCGAAAAGGCAAGGAAGCCGCCGAGTAAACGTGTCACGGCAGAGGTTGCTTTGGCGACGGAGACCAAGATAAAAGCTGCGCTCTCGGGCGCGGCAGGAAGTATGGGCCGACGTGTCGGTGCTGCACTTGCCGGTTTGGACGGCGTGGATTTTGTCGCCGGGCTGGTGAAACCGGAGCAGATTGCCGAAAAAGACATTGCAGCGCGTCTGTTCGACGATGTGTCGGAGACGATCGAGTCCTGCGATGTGTTGCTTGATTTCACCGCCCGCGAGCGGACGATGGAACTGGCGGCATTTTGCGCCGCCAAGGGGCGCGCATACTTTGTCGGCACGACAGGCCTCACCGCCGACGACCTCAAGGCGCTCGAAAACTTCGCAGCCACCGTCCCAATCCTCTATGCGCCTAATCTCACCCGAGGGGCCGCGACGCTTTTCGGCATTACCGAGCTATTGGCCGGACGCCTGGGCACCGGATACGACGCGAAAATTCTCGGCCTCCACCACAATCGTAAAAAAGAAACGCCGAGCGGTACGTCAGCGGAATTCGCGAGGCGTATCCAGGATGGCCGGAGGGAGGAAACTCCGCCGGAGATCGCGACGTTGCTTGCCGGGTCCACCTACGGCACCCATGAGATACTTTTTGCCGGTACGAATGACGAAATCCGTATCAGCCATACGGTGACGCGGCCCGAAATTGACACGGATGTGTTGGACACCGCGTTGAATTGGCTCGTCGAAAAGGACAATGGCTTTTTCGGCTTACCGGAAATTTTGGCCTGATCTTTCGTAATGTTGGTTATCGACGAAGCCGGAACCCGAGCGGCGTTGCCGTGGGCTCCGCTGATCGGTGCGATCCGAGAGTGCTTTTGCGAGGGATGCGAAGCGCCGGCCAAGCATGAACATTTCATAGAAGTGCCGGGCGAAACGGATGCGAAACTATTGCTGATGCCCGCTTGGCAGACGGGCGATTACGTGGCGGTCAAAATTGCCACGCTCTTTCCCGGCAACAGCGCGCGCGAAATGGCGGCGGTAAACGCGAATATGCTGCTTTTAAGTGCCAAAACCGGAGAAATCCTGGCATCGATCGATGGCGGCGAACTGACGGCGCGGCGAACGGCGGCGGCATCCGCCTTGGCGGCGGATTATCTTGCGCGGCCCGATGCGCATCATCTTCTCGTCATTGGCACGGGCCGCATCGCCGCCAATCTGCCGGAAGCTTACAGTGCCGTTCGACCTATCGAACATGTGTCCGTTTGGGGCCGCGATCCGGCGAAAGCGGAACGCCTGGCCGAGACATTCGCGAATGGTGTCCCAGTTACCGACCTGGCAGCGGCCGTCAGCGCAGCGGACATCGTTTCCACCGCGACCTTAGCCCAAATGCCTGTCCTCGAAGGCGAATGGCTCTCCCCCGGAACCCATGTGGATCTGATCGGCAATTATTCGCCCGAAAGCCGCGAGGCGGACGATGAGGTGATGCGCCGCGGAAATGTTTTCATCGACGATGCGGCAACTCTGAAAAGTCCGGGGATTTGATCTTGGCGATAGAGTCCGGCGCGTTGGCGGAAGATGGCATTCAAGCGGATTTGGCAGCACTTTGTGCCGGCGCTCACGCAGGACGGAGCTCGGAGTCCGAAATTACCGTCTTTAAATCCGCCGGCGTTGCGCTCGAAGATTATGCAGCGGCAAAACTCGTCTACGAGCGAAACGCTACGCAATCCACTCGCTGACGGGCGCGTTCGCTTCGTTTAGCGGCTGACTTATGACGTCGACCAATGTGGGTCCGTCATGTTCGAAGGCCTGTTTCAGCACTTTGCCCAATTCCGCCGGGTCTTCGACCTTCCAGCTTTTGACGCCGAAAGCGGCGGCAACCGCGGCGTGATCGGTGCGGCTGAAATCCACCGAATAATATCGTTCTTCGAAACTCGAACGCTGGCCTGCTTTGATCCAGCCATAGACCGCATTCGAAACGACGATGAAAGTGATCGGCATTTTCTTTCGGATGACCGTTTCCAGTTCCCCGCAGGTAAAGCCGAACGAGCCGTCTCCCATGAGCGATACGACTTTGAGATCCGGTCGGCCCACATGGGCCCCCATCGCAGCGGATAGGGAATAGCCGAGTGCACCGTGGGCTCGGTTGGAGAGAATTCGCCGGCCTGGCGTGTCCTGCTCGAGATACGCGGAAACGTAGGGGCACGGCGTGCCCGGGTCCGCGATCACGACCGCATCCGGTGGCAGTGTCTTTTGCATTTCGGCGATCAATCGTTCCGGTTTGATCGGTGTGTCATCGCTTGTGGCCAGCGCTTCGAAAACCGACTGTTTCTCGGCCTTCAGGCGGCTCACTGTCTGGGCACCGCCGACCTCGGAAGGCAAGTCCCCATGAGTGTCGAGTACTGCGTTGATCGCTTGCAAAACCAGCTTGGCGTCCCCGACCAATGCTACCTCGGTTTCATAGGACGCGCCGATTACATCCGGATCGCAATCGATATGGAGTATGCGAGTCCCTTTGGCCGGGTAACGCCAGCGCTCGGTGGTTACCGATCCGGCGCGGCAGCCGATGAAGACCACCAGGTCTGCCGCTTCCACCGCCGCTCGTGTCTGTACAACTCCCCCGTTGGAGCCAACCACGCCGAGGCAATTCGGGTGGGTGTCCGCCAAGCTACCTTGGCCGGAAACGGTCGTTGCCACGACCAAATCAAGGCGGGTGGCGAGCTGATCCAAGTCTGGTTCGGCGCCGGCGATCACCACGCCGCCACCGCAAATCACTACGGGATTTTTTGCAGACAGCAAGGCGGCCACCGCACGTTCCACATCGGTCCAGTCGGGAGCGTTCGGTTTTGCCGGGAAGCGTTTGTGCGCGTCGTCGGCCCAAACTCCGTCCGCCGCGACCGAACCACGCTGCACATCGATGGGGAATCCCAAATGGGCAGCGCCCGGCCGGCCGGTCGTCATGCTGCGAAAGGCTTGCCGCACCAAGTCCGGTACCATTTCCGAGCGCGGAATGACTGCGTTCCACTTGGTGAGCGGTTTGAAGAGCGTCGTCTGATCGAGCTCGGTCAGCGGGTAGTGGCCGATCGAGGTAGTCGCGACATCGGACGTAATGGCCAAAACCGCCGATGAAGATTCATTCGCTTCTACGACACCGGGGACGATATAGGTCGCGCCACCGCCCGACGGGCCTTCGCAAACGCCGACCTTGTTGGTGAGCCGCGCATATCCGTCGGCCATATAGGCGGCCGACCGTTCGTCGCGGGTAAGAATATGCTCAATGTCGTGATCGAGCCGATAGAGCGCATCATAGAAAGGGAGCGTCGTGTCGCCACAAAGACCGAAAATAGTTTTGACGCCGTGGGCTTCCAGCATGCGGACCATGGCTTCAGCGCCGGTCATTTGGTTGGTTTTAGCCTGATCCGCCATCATAGGTGTCCCTTACAAACAAAAAGCCCGGCACCAAGCCCCGAGTTGGCCGTGCGCCGGGCTTCGGTAATTCGAGAAGTCCAGTTTAGTTCATCTTTTGACCGGGGAGTGCTTCCTTTTCCACATACGCCTTGGGGTCGCGCTTTGCCATTTCGGCCGGGTTGGAGCCGGGCCGTTCGGACGGTCGCGCAAATTGCATCACCAGTACGTTTGCACCGTCTTTGCCCGAGCGCAAGGTTGGCGCATCTTCGCCGGCTTCCACGTGCATTAGCGAATTCGCCTCGAAAATTTTGCCGTCGCGCTCGATGGTGCCGGAGCAGACGAGGATATATTGCCCGCCGCCCGTAGAAGCTTCGGTCTGGCATTCTGCATTCGGACCGAAACGGAAGCCCACCGCATCGACTCCATCTTCCTGCGGGTCCATCAGCGCTTCGCGTTGCGTCTTTCCTTCGTCCGTCAGCAAAACTTCATGATCGAAAAGGCCGGCGATATTACGCCCGGCCGGTCCCGGCATCTTGTCGCGATTACCGGGCATCACCCAGTGTCCGCCACTCGCGATGGGACGGAGGGTGAAGAAGGATATGCCGTCGTCGTTGCCGACAATCGGGCCATACGGGGTATAGGCGTCCGCATATTGGAAGGTGATGGGGGCGACCTTTTGTTTACCCATTCGACCGTCGCCTGCGACCACGACTTGGAATTGATCTACATCGTGAAAATGGGGGTCGATCACCGGGTTTGGATACATACGTTCTACCAAAAATCCTTGTGGTCCCGGAGCGATGCTCCCGGAAACGCCAACATAGTTTCGGCGATATCCCATGCCACCTGGGCGCGGTACTTCCGTACGTTCAGTTTCAGAAATCGGAACAGCTTGCATGCGTACTCTCCCTCAAAAGCAGTACATGTATGTGGTGTGACCTAACTTTAGTTCATGTCGGATGATTTGTCTCTATCGCGAAGGCTTAGATCTTACCCATGTCGGCTAAAGTCTCTTTTGCGATACGCATCGCCGAGTTGGCCGCCGGAACACCGCCATATATCGCCACATGGAGCAACACTTCGCGAATATCCTCCGGTGTAGCCCCGGTATTGGCGGTTGTGCGGATGTGAAGCTCGAATTCCTCCCAGCGGCCGAGAGCGGCTAGAATACCGAGCACGATCATGCTCCGTTCTCGGAGGCTGATATCTTCGCGTGCCCAAACATGCCCCCAGGCCGCCTCGGTTATAAGCTGTTGATAGGGTGCGTCGAAGTCGTTTTTGTTCGATTCGGCACGATCTACGTAGTCATCGCCCAAGGTTTCGCGGCGGCGCGCAAGGCCTGTTGCGAACCGGTCAAATTCGGTCTGTTCGGACATAATTTGTCTCCTTTCGATATATGTTTGCGTGAGCGTAGTGGTAGCTGACTGTCACTGGGCAAAACCAGGCGCGCACGGAAGGAGACTATTTTTTGCTGCGTCTTTTGGCGGGACGGAGCGCGCGATCGATTCCCTTCAACACTTGCGCGTGGGTAATTTGGCCTTTGTTCTTGCGCTTTTGGTCGCAGAGCGCCTCAAGCACCATCGAGGCCTGATCAAAAACCGAATCCCACTGTTCGGGCTCAGATTGGCGAATGAAGCGCATCGATTTGTACCACGGCGTGGTCGGCTTTTCGGGCATGTAGAGCCAGTAGGGGCGATAGTTCAGTAGATTCAGAACCGGCGTGCCGATGGTGCCCGCAAGGTGTGCGACGGAACTGTCGGTCATGACAATCAGGTCGAGCCGTTTCAGGAGTGCGGCGGTCATCGAGAAATCGGTCAGCATGCCCGACAGGTCGGTGATGAGCGTATCGGCCATCGCTTCATGCAGGTCTACCGCGCGAGGGCCTACCTGCAAGCTCACGAATTCTGCGTTGGGCTGGCGAACGGCAAGATCGATAAATCGTGACACATCGACCGCACGTTCGTGATTGTTTTTGAAGGTCACGCTTCCGGACCAGATGACGCCAACTTTTAGGCGACCGCTGGCGAGCGGTTCCATCGGCGCAAATCTTTCTAGCGCGTCCTCGGGAATGTTGAATTCGAGCGGTTTCGGAATTGAGTTGCGAGTGGTCGCGAAATGGCCGGGCAGGCTCATCATCGGACAGTAAAAATCGTAGTTCAGCGGATACCCCTTGTCGGGGTCGACAAATTCGTCCGCCGGCAGAGTCTCGAAAAGCCGCCGTAAAGGTTCGCGGGTTT
>DLVK01000561.1:0-7993 GCA_003444235.1 Rhodospirillaceae bacterium | reverse complement strand
CTGGACGATGAGCGCATCGAAGCCATGGCTGCCGGACTCGAAACCGTCGCCGACCTACCAGATCCGCTCGGCAAGACCCTCGGTGAGTGGGACCGGCCCAATGGACTGAGAATTTCCCGCGTCAGCGTACCGCTCGGCGTCATCGGTATCATTTATGAAAGCCGACCCAATGTGACCGCCGATGCGGGCGGGCTTTGCCTCAAGTCCGGCAATGCAGCCGTATTACGAGGTGGCTCGGAAAGTCTGCATTCGTCCGGCAAAATCGCCCAATGCCTGCAGCAAGGTCTCGAAGCGGCCGGCCTACCGGCGGACGCGATCCAACTGATCCCGACCCGCGACCGGGCCGCGGTCGGAGAAATGCTGAAATCGGTCGGTCTGATCGACATCATCGTGCCCCGCGGCGGGCAATCGTTGACCGAGCGGGTGATGACGGAATCAAAGGTCCCCACGCTCGCGCATCTGATCGGCAACTGCCACGTTTATATTCATGCACAAGCAAATCCGGATATGGCCCGCCAAGTCACCTACAACGCCAAGCTTCGCAGGCCCGGTATTTGCGGCGCCGCGGAATCACTATTGGTGGACCGCGAGGTGGCTGCAAATATTCTTCCGCAGCTGGTGGACGATTTAGCCGCCGGTGGTTGTTCGGTGCGAGGCGATTCGGGATCGCAGAAAATCGATTCCCGTATAGAGGCGGCCAACGAAGAGGACTGGGCAACGGAATATCTCGATAAGATCATTTCGGTCAAACTGGTAGACGACGTGGACGAAGCCGTGGCCCATATCAACCGCTATGGCTCCAATCACACGGAATCGATCATTACCGAAGACGACGGGGCCGCAGAGAAATTTCTCGACGGTATCGATAGCGGCATCGTTTTGCATAACGCATCTACCCAATTCGCGGATGGCGGGGAATTCGGCATGGGTGCGGAGATCGGTATCGCCACCGGCAAGCTTCATGCGCGAGGCCCGGTGGGGGCGGAACAATTGACGAGTTACAAATATCTCGTCCGCGGAGACGGTCAGACCCGGCCATAACCTGCGCGTCCAACAGGCAGCACACGGGCGACAGAACCTCTACAATTGTTTCCAGACAGATAGGGAATTCGCAAGCGACAAAGAAAAACCCCTCCCGACATAACGTCGGAAGGGATTTTCTTAAACTGAGATCGTTAATTTTTTAAATTATATAACGAATTTACATCCCCTCAGCACATTCTTTCGACTGTTAGCCACCCCAATAGGTGAACTCAATCTACCCCCTTTGAGTAAAAAGAAGGCGACGTCGGTTCAAATCAAATCGTCATCTGAGCCCGTACTCTTCCAAACGATGTGACTCATTTGTCACACAATTGCGCTCGTCACCCACAGAATCCTTGCCAAATGGCCCCGCATCCGGTGAATTGAAGCGATTCTGGCCCCAAGGGCCCGCGAGCGAGACCGAAATGTCACAAAGTTGCCGCATCCCGTTTCCCGGTCGACGAGTAGGGCTGTTGGGCGGATCCTTCAACCCGGCTCACCGCGGCCACCGATTGATCAGCGTCGAGGCGATGAAGCGCCTGAATTTGGACGCTGTGTGGTGGCTGGTCTCACCGCAAAATCCGCTGAAACCCTCTAAGGGTATGGAAAAGCTGGAAAAGCGCTTCGACTCCGCAATCGAAGTAGCCGCACATCCGCGAATCTGGGTTAACAATCTGGAAAGCGAAATGGGCACTCAATATTCCGTCGACACCATCGCCAAAATACAACAGCGTTTTTCCGATCGGCGGTTCGTCTGGCTGATTGGCGCTGACAACTTAAAGCAAATGCCCGATTGGCGCCGCTGGGAAAAAATCTTCAATTCCATTCCCGTTGCGGTTTTCACGCGACCATCTTATTCTCATAGAGCCTTGGGAGGGTTAGCAGCGGAACGGTTCCGCAAAGCCCGCCTGAAGGAGCGACAATCGTCGCTATTGGCCGACACGGCACCGCCGGCATGGGTGTTTTTGCACACACCTTTGGAACCGATCTCGTCAACGGAAATTCGGTCTCGCCGGAAACAGAGAAAAGCCCGCAAGAAGGCATAAAAAGGCCAAAACGCGTACGAAATCGCAACTTGAGTTCGGTCGCTAGTGATAGACCGAAGGTCTAAAACCGATTGGAGAGGATCAAACCATAGTCAGCAAAATCCGGCAGACGCTTGACTGCGAAAAACTTCTCGAATTCGTCCAGAACACCCTCGAAAACGACAAAGCCATCGATTTGGTCACCATTGATCTGGCAGGTAAAACCAGCCTGGCGGATTTCATGGTCGTGGCATCCGGCAGTTCGAGCCGCCATGTGGGCGCAATGACCGACCATTTGAGGCGAGGCTTGCGCAAAGCGGGCCATAAAAACACCAAGGTCGAAGGCGAACAGCATTGCGACTGGGTGCTGGTCGACGTGGGTGACGTCATTGTTCACCTGTTTCGCCCCGAAGTACGGGAATTCTACAAAATCGAACGGTTGTGGGACGAGGCATTGGATGAGTTTGACGGGTTCGGCGGCGATGCACCCGAACCGGCGGCCGCGCCTTAGCGCATCCCTAGCCTATGCGTATCTTAATCGCCGCCATTGGCCGCTTTCGTGCCGGGCCAGAGCGCGACCTCTTTCAGACCTATATCGAGCGATCGCGCTGGGCGGTCGAGCTTAAGGAATTGGACCTTAAGGGGAAAACAAACGAGTCCCAGCGCAAAACCAAAGAGTCCGCCCTGTTGGCCGAGGCGATTCCCGACGGCGCGATCACCGTCGCGCTCGACGAAAAAGGCAAGGCACTTACGAGCAATGAATTCGCCCGAAAAATCGGCAGCTGGCAATCCGATGGCCGCTCCAGCTTTGTCTTTCTGATAGGGGGCGCCGACGGCCTGACCGATGACTTACGTCGTCGCGCAGACTTGGTCATGTCATTCGGTGCTGCGACTTGGCCCCATATGCTGGTGCGCCCGATGTTAGCGGAACAGCTTTACCGCGCGGAAACAATTCTCGCCGGTCACCCCTATCACCGTCGAGGTTAGATCGTCGGACGACAAACTTATTGCTCATGGAGCGAAAGCGAGTAGTCTTGCCTGCGGAGATCACCACTAATTTATCGAGCCGAACGTCATGACCGAGAAAGCTAAAATTCGCCCGGTGGTGCTGTGTATTCTTGACGGCTGGGGCAAACGAGCGGAAACCGATCACAACGCTATCGCCTTGGCGAAAACGCCAGTCTGGGACCGGTTGAAGGCGAGTTCGCCGCAGTGCCAGCTCAACGCGTCGGAACGCCATGTGGGGCTTCCCGACGGGCAAATGGGCAACTCAGAAGTCGGGCACATGAATCTCGGCGCCGGCCGCGTGGTGATGCAGGACCTACCCCGCATCGATCAGGCGATCGAGGACGGCTCGCTCGCCAACAACGAGAAACTGGCCGCACTGGCGGAAACCGTTGGGCAAAATGGAGGGCGCATCCACCTTGCCGGATTGCTGGGCTCCGGTGGCGTCCATGCCCATCAAAGCCACGTTATCGCGTTGGCACGCATACTAGAGGCGGAGGGTGCCGAGGTCGTCCTTCATCTATTCGTCGACGGCCGCGATACGCCGCCGGAAAGCGGCAAATCATTTCTCGAAGACTTTCTCGCCGAGTTGCCGGAGGCCAATATCGCAACCCTTTGCGGGCGCTATTTCGCCATGGACCGGGATAAACGCTGGGACCGCGTCGAACAGGCTTATGCGCTGATGGTCGACGGGTTTGGCGAAAAAGCCGACGATCCGTTGGCCGCTATCGAAGCCTCTTATCAGAATGGCGTCACCGACGAATTTATTCTGCCGACGGCGATCGGCTCCTATGACGGCATGCGCGACGGTGACGGATTGATCTTCGCCAACTTCCGCGCCGATCGTGCGCGTGAAATTTTAACTGCGCTCCTCGATGGTGCGTTCGACGGTTTCGACCGAAACAGGATCGTTTCATTCTCTGACAAGGTCGGAATGGTCGAATATTCCGACGCACTCAATCCATTTCTAAAAACACTTTTCCCGTCGCAGAAACTTGAAAAAGTTATGGGCGAAGTGGTTGCCAGTGCCGGGTTGAAACAGCTTCGGATCGCCGAAACGGAAAAGTATCCTCACGTCACTTTTTTCTTTAACGGCGGCGAGGAAAAAACCTTTGACGGTGAGGATCGAATCCTCGTCCCCTCACCCAAGGTCGCGACCTACGACCTTCAACCGGAAATGTCCGCTGCTGAAGTAACGGAAAAACTGGTCGCGGCAATCGAATCCGAGAAGTACGACTTTGTCCTGGTTAATTTTGCTAATCCCGACATGGTAGGGCACACCGGCGTCCTCGAGGCGGCGATAGCTGCGGTGGAAGCCGTCGACGAAGGCCTCGGTCAGGTCGAATCGGCGGTCAGGAAGGTTGGCGGAGCCATGCTGGTTACAGCGGATCACGGCAACGCGGAAACCATGCTCGATACGGCAACCGGCGGACCCCATACTGCACATACGCTAAATCCGGTTCCCGTCCTGCTGGTGGGCGATGGCCTATCCGCAGCGCAGCTCGCAAACGGCAAACTTGCCGATGTGTCGCCAACACTGCTCGATCTTATGGGGGTCGAGATGCCGGCGGAAATGACAGGAAAGTCTTTGGTGCAGTTGGCAAGCGTGCATGCCGCCGCGGGTTAAGCGTAGGCTGAAAGGCTTTTATGCCAGCGCGCTGAGCGCAGCCCTGCTTATAGGGAATGCGCTTCCGAGCGATGCGCAAAACACCCGCGAGCTCAAAAAAATCGAAGGCGACATCGCCACCGATCGCGAGCGTCAACGCTCTCTCGAAAAGCGAAGCAAAATCATTAACTCCGAATTGGCCGGACTGCGCGATCAAATGATCGCAGCGGCTCGCGCTGTGCAGGAGCAGGAGGCGCATATGACGCGCCTTGAGGAAAAGCTGAACGAACTCAACAAAGAAGCCGACCGCCGGCGAGACAAGCTGCGCGAAAGCCACAAACAAATGCAGGGCACTTTAGCGGCGATGGAACGCCTCGCTCGAAATCCGCCTGAATCACTTTTGCTGGCACCCGGCAAACCGATCCAAGTTGTCCGCAGCGCTACCTTGCTACGCGCCGCCGTGCCGCAAATTCAATCGCGAGCACACAGCTTACAGGAGGAAATCGCGGCTCTTGGTCGGGTGCAAGCGGATATCCTTGCTCAGTTCGAACAATTGAAAGCTGCGACCGACGCGCTTGAAAACGAGCGCCGCAAGATGCGCGCCTTGGTTTCGCGAAAAGCATCTCTCCGGCGCCTGACCGACGTCGAAAAACAACGCATCGCGAAGCGGGTAGCACAATTGACCGCACGGGCACGTTCATTGCGCGAGCTATTCGGTTCGCTTGGCAAACAATCGCCCGCTCCGGCCCGCCCCGGGACGGTTCAGCCACCAAAACACAAAGGACCTATCGCCATCCGCAGTTTTCCGCGACGAGGCGGCGTACGGCTTCCGGTACGCGGAAGGGTCATCAAATCCTATGGTCAGAGCACCGGCTACGGGAATACCGCAAAAGGCCTTACCATCACCGCCCGCACCGGCGCCCAGGTAGTCGCCCCATTCGATGGGAAAGTGGTGTTTGCCGGACCGTTTCGAGGATACGGACAGATATTGATTATCGAGCATCGCGGTGGCTACCATACGCTGTTGGCGGGGCTCGGGCGGCTGGACAGCACTATCGGGCAATGGTTGCTGGCCGGCGAACCTATAGGATCAATGGCTGGAATTGCGGGCAAAAAGCCCCAATTATATTTGGAGTTACGACGTCGGGGCCAACCGGTTAACCCATTACCATGGGTGGCCTATAAAACCGGTCGCCGACGTGGCTAAGGCTGGGCTAGAATGCGGTTAAAATTTCGACGGCGGGTATGCGCCTCGAGCGCGTGAAAGGAACGACAGTGATCGACTTAAAAAATTCAGGTTATGCGAAAAAGCTTCGCAAACAGGGCGGCCTAATTGTGATCTTGAGCGCGTTGTTGGTCGGCGCCACGCCGGTCTCGAGCGCGGAACCGAAAGACAAAACCGACACCTATCGGCTGCTCGAGCTGTTCGGCGACGTTTTTGAGCGCGTTCGGAACGATTATGTCGAGAAAATTTCCGATGAAGACCTGATCGAAGCAGCGATCGAAGGCATGCTCGGCCACTTGGACCCGCACTCGAACTTCCTCAACAAGAAAAAATTCAAGGAAATGAAAGTTCAAACCCGGGGCGAGTTCGGCGGTCTCGGCATTGAAGTGACCATGGACCGGGATTCGGGCATGGTTAGAGTAGTTTCGCCGATCGACGACACTCCCGCCTTCCGTGCCGGGCTTAAGGCCGGTGATTTGATTTCGCACCTCAACGGCAAGCCTGTGCGCGGGCTGTCGCTGTCGCAGGCGGTCGAAAGAATGCGGGGTAGAATTAATACCGACATTAATTTGACCATCCGCCGTGTCGGCGCGAAACCGTTCGACGTAACCATCACCCGCGCCAGCATTCGCATTCAATCGGTTCGCTCACGCACCGAGGGCAAGGTCGGCTATATCCGCATCACCAGTTTCACCGAACAGACCACACGGGGACTAAAAAAGGCGCTCAAACGGCTGAGAGAGAAAATCGGTGAGGACATCAAGGGATACATACTCGACCTGCGTAATAATCCGGGCGGTCTCCTGGAACAGGCGGTTAACGTCAGCAATGTTTTTCTCAATCAAGGCGAAATCGTCTCGACACGCGGCCGACACGAAGAATCCGCACAGCGCTTCCAAGCCACAAAGGGCGATGTAACCGGTGGCTTGCCCTTGGTTGTGCTGATCAATGGCGGTTCCGCGTCGGCATCAGAGATTGTCGCCGGCGCCCTGCAGGATCATCGCCGGGCGATCGTGCTTGGCACCAAGTCATTTGGCAAAGGCTCCGTGCAAACAATCATCCCGCTTGGCCAAAGCGGGGCGATTAAGATGACCACGCAGCGCTACTACACGCCGAGTGGCAGATCGATCCAGGCAAAGGGAATCAATCCGGACATTTCGGTCAAGCAAGCCAAGCTTGAAATTATCGACCGTCCGCGCCGCCGCAGCGAAGCGAACCTCAGGAATTCACTCAAGAATGAAGAGGAATCCAAGGAAAAGGTTAAGGAATCACCCGAGAAATCGGATGAAGAGAAAAAGCCCGAAACGGACAAGAGCGTCGAGAAGAAAGAAGAAAAATCGAAGCCGGACAAATCCAAGCCTGTGGCAAAACGTCCAAAAGTCGAGGATTACCAACTTTCACGCGCACTGGATCTGTTGCGTGGCCTATCGCTTTTCCAACAGACCAGGGCTGGTGCTACTAATTAAATTCCAACCAAGGGTTTTTGAACGCTGAAACTGCCCTTCTTCAAATCCAAGGACGACTCCGAGTCCGACGACCAACCGGAATTCGATGATCAACCGGAACCCGGAGCCGAGCCCGAATCAGTCGACGCTTCGGAATCAGCAGACGCTTCGGAATCAGGTGAACCGCCTGAATCAGATGACCAACCGGAGGTCGAATCCCCGCCGGACTCCGAGACCCCGCTAGACCCATTCGACGATTCCGACGCCGCCGATCTCTATAGCGGTCCGCAAAGCGAAATTTCATTGTCGCGCACGCTACTATTCTGCGCTTGGGGATTCCTCGCTGTACTATTTCTTGGAATTACGATTTGGCTCTTGATTGCCGGCGACAGCATCACCGCGGAAATGAAAAAGAACCAACCTTCCGCAGAGGTTCGCTTTGTAAATGCCCCTGCTCAAGACCAATCCGGCACGAAAGCGACCGATCGGCCGGTGATTCAAAAAGATGAATTGGAGAAAAGTGATCCGGGCCGGAGGATCGAGAAGCCAGACGCGCCGACCAGCGAACAGGCCAATCTCAGCCCCAATGCCAAACCGTTGATGCGAACGGAGGTCAAAAAATCGACACTTCAATTGCACCCTCACCCCGATCCGCAACTGGTCG
>DLVK01000089.1:0-4872 GCA_003444235.1 Rhodospirillaceae bacterium | reverse complement strand
CTGTTCCGGATTATTGGCGAAGATCGCCGTAAGGTAGCTCATTCCACGATCGCAGAATTGTCCGCCTTCATCCGTCGGGTCGACACTGCGCCAAAAAACTTTGAGCAATTTTGCATAGGTCGTTTTTTGCGGATCGAAAAAAATCTGCACTGCTTCGTAGTGGCCGCTATTACCCCCAGTCACATCTTTATAGCTAGGATTTTTGAGCTTGCCGCCGGTATAGCCGGAAATTGTCTTTACCACGCCGGGCACATGGTCAAAGTCGGATTCCACGCACCAGAAACACCCGCCGGCAAAGGTGGCGATACGAATATCCTTCTTCGCTTCTGCAGCAGCTGCGGTGACGGTTGCAACCAACCCAAATATCACGAGCACGGTTCTGGTGAACGAAAACATGGCTTGAACTCCGGGAAATTTCGAAATTTCTACAGTCTGAATGTAGGTATCCGGATAGTTCAACACAAATGACATTGCCGTGACCCGCTGCTTCCGCCCGCGTATAAGGGGTCGATAAATTAGCGAGAAAGCTCGAGATGAACCTTCCCAAAATCAATTCCGAACGATTATGGCAACGCCATATGATCATGGCGGAAATCGGCGCGACCTCGGCCGGCGGGGTTGATCGCCAGGCACTAACGGCCGAGGACATCGAAGCCCATCGTCTACTCGCCGATTGGGCCGTGGACCTCGGGTTCGCTGTCGAAATCGATGCCATCGGAAATATGTTCATACGTCGGCCGGGTCGTGTTGCCTCGGCGCCGCCGGTCGCAGGGGGGTCCCATACGGATACGCAACCGAAAGGGGGCCGGTTCGATGGTATCTTTGGCGTGCTCGCGGCGTTCGAAGTTTTACAGACAGCGGAAGAGGCTGGGGTCGAGACCGAAGTTTCGCTAGAAGCAATCGCCTGGAACAATGAAGAAGGCTCACGCTATGGGCCCGCCTGCATGGGCTCTGCCGTACACGCTGGTGCAGCACCGCTCGATGAAATGCTCGACCTGACGGATCGGAATGGAGTGACGTTGCGTGCGTGCGTCGAAGACCTCGCCGCAGAGCTGCCGATGGCGGAAGAGCGAAATTTAGGTGCTCCGTTGGCCGCATATATCGAGCCACACATAGAGCAGGCGCTGGAGCTTGAAACAAATGAGAATGTGATTGGCGCGGTCACGGGCATGCAAGGCTATCGTCGGTTTAAAACGACCGTGATCGGAGATGCGGCTCATTCCGGCACGACGCCACATGCCCGCCGTCGCGACGCGTTTCTGGCCGCGGTGGATATGGCACGCGCCCTTCGGGACGCTACCGAAGACCCCGCAGACCGTGTTCGATTTACCATCGGTAAATTCGAAATTCCCGACAGCGGATTGGCGATCGTTCCGGGACGTGTGGAATTTGTCGTTGATTTACGCCATCCGGAAAAGGAAATGCTGACCGAACTCGGAGACCAGGTTGCGGTTATTTGCGAGCAAAACAAGGGCCCCTGTGAAGTCGCGTGCGAGGAAATCGCTCAACAGCCGCCAATGACATTCGACGAAGCGATTGTCGCCGGTGTCGAGCGGTCGGCCGAAAACCGTGGGTTCAGCCACCAACGCATTTACTCATCGGCTGGGCACGATGCACGGCACGCCGCTAAGCTCGGGCGTGCGGGAATGATTTTTATCCCCTGTTGGCAGGGCCTAAGTCACAACGAGGCGGAGCGTGCAGAGCCGGAGCATATCGCTGCCGGAACCCAGGTGCTGAGCGATATGATGCTCGAATTGGCGATGTCTAAAGAATAACGCTGCGGTACCGGCGGCTTAAAGAAGACCGATCACAGTTTTCTCAACCCGTTTGCGCGAAGACGAATTCTCGCATCAGTTCCAGTGCGGTTTGTGCGTTATTGCTTTCAGGATCGGCGGCGATAAAGCTGTGCGGAGCGTCTTCGAACTTATGTACGTCGATAAGTCCGCCGGCTTGCTTATAGCTGTCGGCGAAGATATCGGCCCGTTCATGCTTAATATTACCGTCGGCGGTGCCCTGTAGGAGAATCATGGGCGGTCGATGGGTTGCTTTGCCGTTGGCGACAATTTGAGCAGGATTGCCGGTTGTCATCGCGGTTTCGTCCGGGAAGTAGGCATGATGCGCATCGACCAGCCGATCGATCCCTTCATCCTGCGCCATTCGGAAACGGGCAAGCGGGTCGAGGATGGGCCAACAAGCGATAAAAAAGGCAAGGCTTGCGTCATCCTTAAGTTCCCGGGCGTCGATTGCATAGTCCGTGTCATTTGGTCGAAAAGCGTTTAGGCCCATAATTTGGCCGCCGCTCGACGAGCCTAAACCACCTATCGACAATGTTTCCGCGCCTATTTTGGCTTTGTTTTCTTTGAACCAACGGATGCCGTAATTGACGTCTTGTACCGGTGCCGGGAATTGAGCTTGGCCCGACAAGCGAAAATCGAGAGCAAAAACCCCGATGCCGTTTGCAGCGAAGTCAGTATGAATAACCGCATTATCGAGCCGATCACCGTTGCGCCAAGCGCCGCCATGGGCGTCGATGATGTAAGGATGCGGACCTTGGGAAGCCGGGCGATAGTGACGTGCTAACAGCTCGATGCCACCGACGGTGCGGAAATGAAAATCCTCACTGTGGAAGGTGGCCATAGGGTGTTCCCGTTCATGTTCCCTTCAATAAATAGCATCGATAGCGATTTTACTCATCACGACACGGCCGCGAGGGATTTCGAGCCGGTGTCGATTAGTGTATGACGGGCACAATCAATCACACCTGTATGCATCTGTTGGGAGAGGCCCCATGGCGAAATCCAAAAAGAAATCACTCAGTATCGTTTCCTCTGAGGAACTGCGTGAATTGACCGAAGCGGTTTTCCGTGGTCGTGGCGTTCCCGAGGCGGATGCGGAGCTTGTTGCCGACATTTTGGTCGAAGCCAATTTGCGCGGCCACGACTCCCATGGCGTTATTCGCATACCAAAGTGGGTGGTAGGACTCGATTGTGGTGCATTGAAGGCGGAATGTTCGCCGATTGTCATTCGCGAAAAGGGTGCTACGGCGATGATCTTCGGCGATCGCGGCCTCGGACCGGTGGTCGGGCGCCAGGCGACGGACATGGTCCTCCAAAAGGCAAAAGAATTCGGTATCGGGCTGGTTAGCGTGCGCAAAGCCTCTCATATCGGAATTTTGCAATATTATTCTCAATGGCTGGCCGAAAACGGTGTTATCGGTATCGTCATGACCAACACCGAATCCGGTGTTGCGCCGTTCGGCAGCCGACAGTCGATTCTCGGTACTAATCCACTGACTATTTCGGTGCCGTCTGCCGGTGAGCCTTACTTGGTCGATATGTCGACCAGCGTTGTTGCGCGCGGCAAGATCGTAAATGCGCTCGAGCGTGGCGAGAGCATTCCCGAAGGGTGGGCCGTCGACAAAGATGGCAAACCAACTACCGACCCGGCTGCTGCTTTGGCCGGTGCACTTTTGCCGGCGGGTGGCCCCAAAGGTTCCGGCCTCGCAATCATGATTGATTTGCTCACTGGTGCTCTTGCGGGCGGTTCGGTGGGAACCGCCGTCGGTGGCACCATGAACATCGATCAAGAGATTACGAAAGGCGACATGTTCTTAGCTATCGATCCCGGCGCCGTCGGTCCGCTAGAGAGATTCGTCGAGCAGGTCGAGGCGTTGGCGCTGGAAATTCACGATAGTTCGCCGGCACCGGGAGTGAAAAAAGTGCTTATGCCAGGAGAGTTCGAACGGGTCGCCAAGAAAGACCGCAGCAAAAACGGCATTGCCGTACCCAACGACCTGTTGGCCCAAATAAAGAAACTCGCGAAATAAGACTTTTTAAGTCCCGACCCGAAGCGGGGACGTTAGGCTCCGCAAGGTGGCAATTAGGCTAAGCGGTACCAGGATTCCGCTGGCGGGATTTTCCGGCGACGGAACGCCCTCGATTGTGAGGGAAAAACGAGTTTCATCACCTTCGAGTTCCACAGTATGCACGTTGCGATCGGTTGCCGGGTCCGCCCAAATTTCGAGGAAGGTTTGATCCGGGCCGGCACCGGCGAGACTGAGTGCAGCGGCGATATTGGTGTTGGCGGGAAAGCCCGCCGCCGCCTCGCGCGCGGTTCCCTCGAAGACCTTTTGCCGTTCGGTAAAGGTACGAACATCGATACCGCGCTCGACGAGATAGGGCGCGGTAATCATGCCTTCGATGGGTTTTACTGATTTCATTCGCACCGATCGGATGGTGCCTTCAGCCGCTGCACGGACCGCATCGAATCCCATCAAGGCCCCTGTCGGTATGACGATACGAGCACCCGTCTCTTTGGCGCGTTCGATCAATTGCGGACGGGCGATGAGAGCGCCGGAGGACATCGGCATAAATATGCGGCCCGCCTCGATTGCCGGAACCGCGACCTGATCGAAGACCGCAGCTGGGGCACTCTCGACCACGACATCGCTATTTTCGGCAAGGTCCTCCAAAGGCAACACATCAGGTCGTTTTTTAAATTTCGATACACGTTCTGCCGCCCGGTTTCGGTCGTTTGCCGAAACGGCAACAAGCTCGAGGCCGGGAATGCCTTCATCGAGCACTTTCGCAACTCTGTAGCCAATGGCTCCAAGGCCACCCAATGCGACGCGAAGATTTGATTTCGGATTATTCATGTCATCACCAAAGCGGCCGAACTGGTGCAAAGGGACTAAGGTCGAGGCCCGGGTCTCGTCCGGCAATAAGATCGGCAATGATACGGCCTGTGGCCGGGCCCATGGTCATACCCAGGTGGCTATGACCGAATGCGAAATATACGGAATCGTGGCGTGGGGACTGGCCAATCACGGGAACGTTGTCCGGGGTCGAGGGCCGCGCGCCCATCCAAATGCTT
>DLVK01000513.1:0-5487 GCA_003444235.1 Rhodospirillaceae bacterium | reverse complement strand
AAGTTTTTTGGCGCAGTGTCGACCCGACGGATGAAGGCGGACAATTCTGCGATCGTGGAATGAGCTACCTTACGGCGATCTTCGCCAATAATCCGGAACAGAAGAAGCTGGCCTTAGCGTCTAAAAAGACGCTGGTAGATTCCAAAATTCTCAAAGACCCGATCGTAACGCCAGTCCTCGAAGCGGGGAAGTTTTATCCCGCCGAGAGCTACCACCAGAATTATTATAAGAACAACAAATACCGCTACAAATTTTATCGTTTCAACTGCGGACGCGATGCGCGCGTCAAGCAACTTTGGGGCGATCAGGCACATCAGGGCATTACGCAGCGCTAGCCTTAATCGTTGCCTAAGACTTTTAGATACCTACTCGAACTAGATTTAAAATTTACGGAAGCGCCGAGAATCCCTAAAACGGCACCGTGCCGATAATGACCGTCCGCTGCAACACGCGCTTTTCTTTCGCCATGTCGTAGGCGAAGCTGCCGCGATGCATCAGCGAGCGATTGTCCCACATGACCAGATCGCCCTGACGCCATTTGTGATTGTACCGGAACTGCGGCTGCAGTGCGTGATCCATCAGCTTTTCAACAAACACCGCACTCTCGTCGCGTTCCATCCCATGGATAAAATCAATATGAGTGCCGATATAAAGCGCCTTTTCGCCGGTATCCGGATGAGTGCGGACCATCGGATGGGTTACCGGGGGGCGCTCTTTATTTTGTTGCTCGGTCGCCGGCTTCTCGCTCACGTTTCTCCGGTTCGCTTCCCAGCTATGTTGCACCTTCATATCGTTTAAAAGGGCTTTGAGATCGTCGGACAGCACTTCATAGGCGCGTTTCATGTTGGCAAATTCAGTATCACCACCGTTCGACGGCACCTCGATTCCATGCAGCATCGTAATTGCCGAGGGGACCTCGTGATAGGACTTGTCGGTGTGCCAGAAATAAGGACCGCGATTTACCGATTTCGGGCGAAGCTTGCCGTCCACGTCGACATTGGTGATGTTATTGATCACCGGATAGCGTTTGCCGTTACTGAGCCGGCCCACATGCCACTCCAACTCGCCGTAATTTTCGGCAAAGCGGCCCTGTTCTTCCTTGGTCAGGTTTTGGTCGCGAAACACCAGTACGTGATGCTCGAGCAGTGCACGATAAACCTCATCCACCATCTCTTGATCCAGCGGCTTCGAAACGTCGAGACCAATAATCTCAGCCCCAAGAACGGGGCTTACCGGACTGATATCAAAGGAATAATTCCCCTTTTCCGGTGTGAAAAATTGGCGCGCCTCTTCGCCGGTATTGTTTTCTGCAACCTGCATAGATCGCTCCATTTCTGATGCGGCGCCAGCATACCCTAAAGATAATTTAAATTTGAAGTCCTTAAATGGTTAATCTCACGGTTACTTTTTCTTCGCTTCCGCTTTCGCCCGCGCCTTGAGGCCCTCTTCCGAACGGGGGCCCATGGGTTCCGGTTGGAAGGGACCGTCGCGCATTTGCAAATAGGCTCTTACGCCTTCGGTCCGCTGAACCTCCAACAACTTCTCCCTATACTCGTTGTGCGACGAGTGTGCCAATGCCCCGAGATTAGCGCCCACCAACAGGCCTGCTTGAACGCCGGCCGCTTGCAACCCTTGCATGGCTATTGCCTTGTTGAGACGCACCGCCGGTTCGGGCACCAGCGCGATCCGTGCCGCCAGCGTGCGCGCGTGATCCATTAATTCATCATGAGGTACGACTTCGTTCACCATGCCGATACGGAGCGCTTCATCGGCGTCGAAGTGATCGCCGGTCAGCGTCCAGCGATTGGCCGCCTTCCAACCGCACAGTACCGTCATCAGGAAGCTCGAATTGGAAATATGGCGCACCTCCGGCTGAGCGAAGGTCGCCTGATCGGATGCAATGGTTATGTCAGCCGCGAGTTGATACCAAAAACCACCACCCATGGCCCAACCGTTGACGGCGGCAATGATCGGCTTGCCGAGCTGCCACATACGCATCCATTTGTTCGCATTTCCGAGATCGTTGCGCTGCCAGACTTCGAGAAATTCCGCAATCGATTGGCCCGCCGGATCGGTGCGCTTTTTGCCGGATTCGCGAGGCCCCTGATCGAAACCGGCGGAAAACGCTCGACCGGCGCCGGTCATGATTATCACCCGTACATCGCGATCCGCATCCGCCTGGCTGAAGGCGTCATGAATTTCCGCATCCATATTAGGCGACAGCGCGTTCATCTTTTCGGGCCGGTTCAGCGTAATCGTCGCGATCCCGTCTTCGACCTCATAGAGAATGTCTTCGTAGGCCATTACGTCCTCCCAAAATTCGTTGACGAACCTTAGCGCGGAACCGCGCGAATATCGACGGCGCGCACGCCGCCGCCCTCTTCCAGTACCATCAACGGGTTGATCTCGATTTCCGCGAGCCAATCCCGATGATCCAAATAAAACTGCGACAACGCGCAAACCGCTGCGACCAACGCGTCTTTATCTCCCGGAGGCCGCCCGCGGACGCCCGCCAACAGTTGGGAAAGTTTAAGTTCCCCCAACATCGCGTGCACGTCGTCCGGTTCAACCGGCAACATACGAAACGCGGTGTCCTGCGCGAGCTCAACCAAGATTCCACCCGCACCAAGCAGCAACACCGGTCCGTAGAATTCGTCTTCCCGAACACCGACGATCGCCTCTACGCCGGATACCATCTCCTGCACCAAAAAGCCCGATAGGCTGCCACCGGCAGACGATGTAGCCTCTGCTAAAGCTTTGACTGCATCCGCTACCTCCGTCTCGCTTCGAAGATCGAGAGCGACGCCGCCAACTTCTGTTTTGTGGCTAAATTCGGGCGATACGATCTTGAGCGCCACCGGGAACCCGATTTCTTGTGCGGCGGCGATCGCCTCGTCGCCACTGGTCACAAATGAATTTTTCGGCTCAGTCACACCATACCCCGCCAATGCGGAAACAAGATTTCCCTCATTGCAGTTGTCTTTCTTACCGGTCGGCTTCGGCAATGCCGGTACCGTGCGTCCGTTCCGCTCCCCGTAAAATCCGAGATTGTCGAGGGTCCGCAATGTCAGGTCTAACCCTTGCAAAAAAGGAACCCCGATCTTCTCCTGATAAGCGCGGCCCGTATCGGTGACGCGATAGGTAAGCCGCTCGAAGGCGAAGGCGGGCTTCTCCGACTTCTCGAAGACGTCGAGCAATGGTGTCGGATCCGGCGCTTGAGCCTCGGTCATGGGAAGACGCATAGTCCAGGCAACCATATCTATATCGTCATCTTCCATCACCGCTTCGCAAATCGGCGCTGCAATGTGCGGCAGGAACATGCCACCACCACCCGCATCGAGCGGGTTGGAAACCGAAATGCCGTGCTTCACCCGCTCCTCTAACCGTTGGACCGTCTTATTTCCGAACGCGGGCACTTGCGCACCGAGGTCTTCAATATAGTCATGTAACAAATCGACGATCCCGCCGGATATGGTCACTAAAGCCATACGCCGTCCTTGCGGGATACGGCCACCTTGAAAGGCCAGTGTGGTCTCGACCATTTCCTCGTAGGTACGGCAATTCACGATTCCGTACCGTTCGCACATGGCGAGGTAGGCATCGAAATCACCACACACCGCACCGGTATGGGATAATGCCGATTGCCGGGAAGCTTCATTGCGCCCGGTCTTCAAGGCGACAATCGGCTTGCCCGCCTCAAGCGCGCGTGCGGCAGCGGCCATGAAATCGCCGGGCCGGCGTATCGCCTCGATGAAAAGCGAGATGGTTTGCGTGTTCTCGTCGTCGACCAGATAGTTCACGTAATCGGCCAAGGTAAGATCGATCTCGTTGCCACTGGTGATCACATGGCTGAACTTAATCCCACGCTCGGTCGCCCAATGAACCCAATTGTGCGCCGCCCCGCCCGACTGCAGTACGAGGCCAACCGACCCCGGCTCGAGAGTGCGCATAGTGGGATGCGGGTGGACAATCAGTCGATTATGCAACGACGCAGCCCCCATACAATTGGGTCCGCAGGCACGCAATCCCGACCGGTCGCAAAGCGCAGCTAGTGCTTCGCCACGGGCAATGTCCTCTTCGTCATCGCCTTCGCCGATTTTCGCGGAAAACACCAATGCTGCCTTCAAGCCATGGGCAGCTCCCTCTTCCAACGCGGCCAACGCCGGCTCGGCCGGTATGACCACGAGCGCAAGATCAACGGGTTCAGGCAGACTTGCGAAATCGGGGAAACATTCGACGTCCCAGATTTCATCCCGCGCCGGGTTGATCGGATAGACCGGCCCATCGAAACCGTATTCCTTAAGATTGGTCCACAGGTTAGTGGACCAGACCGCCCGCTCCGACGCACCGACGATGGCAACGGAACGCGCTTTCAGCAGCGAAGTCGGAGATTTGAACATGGCTCGACCTTTTGCAGGGTTCTGAAACTCTAGGCAGCGCATGAGACTTTGGCAATGGAGCCAGCCAGGTGCTCTTGATTTAGATATTCTCGAAAGGGATGATCGGAAGCGCACGAGGAGGCTGCAATGCACAGACCCAACATTTGCGCCACGCTGGCTGGTTTGACCATTTTTGGGGCGGTTTTAGGGTCTAACAATGGCACGCTAGCGGTAGCGCCATCCTGCCCTAAATATGAAGCCATTGCCGGTACACGACCGCTTTCCACGGACACGCTTCGAAAGCGCGTTGTCGGACGATTTTTAATCATCGCCCATCGCGGATATTCCAGCGAATATCTGGAAAATTCAATCGACGCCTTCAAGGAGGCCATCTCTGCTGGTGCGGACATGATCGAAACCGATGTGCGCGAAAGTGCGGACGGGCATGTTGTATTGGCTCACGATTACGCCGGTGGCGATACGCTGGCGGAACTCGCGGAAAAAGACATCATCCCAATTGAACCGCTGCTGAAACTCGCCAAAAACCGCATATTATTGCTTTTGGATATGAAGGAAGGCAGTCCGGCTTTTCTGAAAAAAACCCTGGATGCGGTGCGACGGCACGGCATGGTCGGCCAGGTTGTTTTCGGTTTGCGCTCCGTCCCACAGACACGTGATTTGCGCGCGCTCGACAAGTCGGTTGCGATACTCGGTTTTTTGTCACCAAGTCGCTATGACATTTCGGGATTTTACCGCGCAGGCGGTAATATCGCGCGTATCTGGGAAGCCGATCTCGATGCAACCACAGTCCGCCGGGCACGAGGACCCGGATCACGCCCAATCTGGATTACCCCTCGCGTGAAACCCGAACCGACAGGCGATATCGACGAAGAACGGCAGATCGACCTAATGAAAGCCGGATTGGATGGTGTTTTGGTCAACGATCCCGTTACGGCAATCGCTACCCGTTGCGCCTACTTCGGTTCAAAGGCGCGCTAATTCCTATTCGTAGACTTCGGTCGGGCAACCGGAGATCCGCCACATCATCCGCCTTTGAGGTAGCTGATAGTCATGCATGGCCAGATGCTGCAGCGCGCAGTTGTCCCAC
>DLVK01000083.1:0-7140 GCA_003444235.1 Rhodospirillaceae bacterium | reverse complement strand
GTAGGGCAGGGTTATTGCCAGAAGGACAATCGTCGCTGCGACACCGCGATGGGTTCCCCACTTTTTTAACTTGGACGATTTTTGCAAACGTCCATAAATAAAGAGAGCGCCTGCCGCCACCGCCAATAACATTCCCGCGGTAAGGTTTGTCGTTGCGCCAATAAGGCTGAATGCGATGGGCCAGCTGGCAAAATAAAGCCGTTTATCGAATAGAGAATCGGTATTTCGGATTGCGATAAAAGGTAATGCCAAACTGAGGTAGGCATAAAAATCCGGAACCGGAAGTAGGCTCAGCGATCCGGTTATTTTCCAAGTTGCGACGCAAAGGGCGAGTAAGAATGAAGATGTGAGCGCGACGATGGTGAGGATACGCCAAGCCTTAACGTCTTTGACACAGTGGAGAAATGCGGCTGTCAGCAGCGACAGTTCGAAAAACCATAGTGCACCTTGGCCCGATTGCGGTGCGCCGAGCACGCTGAGCATTGGAAACTCGGCTCCTGCTGAAATCAACAATGACCACAGTCCTAGGAGAGCAGGAAGGTAGACCAGCGGGTGCGAGAAGATCGATTGAGTTGTTTCGGGGTTCTTGAGCCAGATAGAGAAAAGTATGGCTGCGATGCCAGCGCAAACGAAATGATGCCAAACGATCAATGGTTCTGCACGACTCCAGAATCCGAATTCGAAAAATTGAAGCGATAGTACCCAGGCAGCCAAGCTTAAAAAGAGCAATAAGAGCATGGCGCGCGAGTTTAGGCTGCGCGTTCCGGTTACGCCGAGCGTTTCTTTATCTTTGGTTTTTCTGGTTGCGGGCATCGGCACAACGTTCTTTATGAGCCCGTGTACCGTAGTAGCCGTGGCCAAGCTTCCAGCCAACAGCAATCGTGATCGAAATTTTCCATTACCTTAACAATTGGCCGCCGTCGTGGGGGGAATCGGTCGCGATAGGTGAAAACCGACAACGGAGGTACCACTTTATCTTTACCGCCGACGAAATGCGTTTGGTCGACGTTGAGCAAACGGTCAGTGTGGTCCGCTGGATTCATTGATCCGTAAAGCGGCGTGAGCTTTTCCGCTTTGGTCCAGGCATGGTGGTCTAAATTACCGGCGATCGTGATGAGTCTGATGACATCCCGACGGGATGCCGCAAGTAACGCTGCTACGGCACCACCACCAGAGTAACCGATCAAAACGAGTTTCTGGGCGCCGGTCCGTCGAAGCGCTGTGTCGATTGCCTCACTCATCGAAGTGACCACTTCGGGCGCGTAACGGTGGCTGGTCCAATAGACTGCGTGACAGTTGCGGTCTGTTTGCCTGGTAACGAATTGGCACGGACGAGCCAGATAAAGGACCGGGCCTTTGGGGTGCTTGGCAGCCATTTTCATTGCCAGCGGGTCGCGAGGTGTAGGGTCAGAAGATTTTTCGTATTGGCTTAGCCAAGCCAGTCCATCTCCTTCGATATAAACAGTAAGCGGCGCGGTAGCTTTACGGGCTTGCCGCAGCATCCCTGTGATTGTGAAGGTGCTAGTAGGGAAGTTTATTCTTTGCCAATCGGGATGCGAATCAAAGGAATCCAAAGCTTGGTGCCGCCCCATGCACCCGTACACGGAAACGGCAACCAACATAATCGTAAGAAATTGGGTGTGCGAAATTCGCCTTTTGATAAACCGACGAATTTTTGGATCTACGCCCTCTAGAACCGATACCGGATCAGGCCCGAAACGGTGTAGATGTCCAAATTATCGCGGCCAATGGCATTCGCCGAACCTTCGATTCGAGCTGAGAACCTGTCGTTCATAACGAAGTTAATACCACCGCCTGCGACGAATCCGACACTGTCATCGGAACTGAAGTTACCGCCACCTAGGTTTTCGCCGTCTTCATGTTCCCAATCCCATTCCCAAAAGAGTTTGGCATAGGGTTCGATGAATTTAACGGATCTGGATTTAATCCTGTAGCCGACCTCGGCGCCGAGACTGAACCGCCCGAGCGCGATCAATTGTTCCTGAACTCCAAGGCCTGTGTTCTCCGAATAGGCATCTTGGGTTTCTTGGACGTAAAGCAGACTCATCTTTGGCGTTAACCGGAGCTTATCGCCTTTCAACAGCCAATTCGCAGCGATACTGCCATTGAGGAAGTAACGCCCACCATCGAAGGAGCCCGTATTCGCCCCATTGTTACGAGTGGTATCGTAATCGAGGAAGGTATATCCCGCGACACCGGTCAGCAGTATATCGGGCCCGCGTTTGCCCTTTAAGTTGATACCCGCATAACCCGCGACACTGATACCGTCGGCTTCCAAACTGCCGTTGTTGAAGTTGGTGTCTATATCGACATTCTCGTAACCTACCGAGACCCCGACGATTGCCTTCTTGGTAATCTTGTAATCCACGCCGCCCACGAGGTTCGCAACATTCCCTTCAAACTCGCCGCCCGTATCCGTCTTTTCCACCCAGGTATAGGCGCCATTTAGCCAAACATTGAACTTCAGTTCACCGGAACCCGCCGCACGACCCTGCTCGCGCAGGTTCAAATATTTAACCGAGCGTGTGCCATATTGATTTTCGCTCAAGGATGCGAGGCGCTTTTCACCGGAGGACGCGAAGCCGAACGCGCCGCCGATTGCGCCGCCGATTTCGCCGGTGCCTGCGGTTGCTGCTGCACCACCTGCAGCAGCTGCTACTAGGTTATTCGACCCTGCAGCAGCGTTGCCCGATGCCAAAGCGTGCCCAGAGCCGGCAAAGACAATTGCTAATGCTCCAACCAGAACTTTCCAGGTCGCAGATTTGCGATTACCGATGTTCTTCATACCTCGAACCCTCAAAATCTTTTACCGTACTATCTTTTACCGTACTCAACGCTTCAACTTCGGCACGCTCTCACAGATACAGGATTATATTCCTGTTTTTATAATACTTAGCGGCAATAGGTACCATGATACTGAACTGAAATCAACAAATATTAATTTGCAATAGAATTAGCACCGGTCGTGTTGCGGAATTGCAACGTTGGTGTTGAGCGCCCGGATTTTGCAATCTCTACGTTAGAGGCGCATATGTTTCCGACACAAAGTTAAGGCATGTGCGAATAAAGGACCTTGATTACCTCGACTGCAGAGGAATCTGATGCGAGAAGTGTAATATATTAATATATATCAGTTATTTACGGCGTTACCCGCGAACTAGTATTTCGATCTGCATGTTGTTCGAAAGGGAGGGTTTCAGAGTTTCGTTACGGAACGCGGTAAAGCATTTTCAATTTCAGCCTGACTAGGCAAAAACTGACTAACTTTTTCGCGCCTCTTACGGGAAATGTTGATTTTGACCACTTTTGATTAGATTTAAAGGCAGAAACTGAACGAAAATCTCGAATCGGCAGTTTCCTGGGAAGAAATACCCGAATCGGATTGCTAAATTTTTATCTCGCCAAATGATTGTTTACAAAATTATTAAGAATTCATCGGCTGGGGATTTCGGAAATAGAAAGTTAATCGCATTTAAAGTCTTTGCCGGGCCAAACACGTCCTTCCTGTTTGCCGTGTCGATCGAAGTGCGTTTGTGCTCCTAAATAGCCGAGCGGACCATGGCGCCCGAAATGTTGGTCGGCGGCCACATCTGGATTGCAGTCCCAATACGCATCGGCTTTTTTTCGAGCCTGCACGACCGAATTTCCGCTCAAAGCGGATTTTGAAAGTTTATTTACATAATGAGATTCAGTAAAATTTTTGTGGTTGAAGACGATAGAGTTCGATCCCGAAAAGACCGTCAGCCCCCAAACAGCGATTGCTGTGAGCCAAACGGCCACCAGAACTGGATGAATCTTTTTCATCGGATTCGAACTAACGTTTCGAAAACAAGCGATTTGCCAGGGTACATGCAATTACTCCAACCTGAAGGTTAGCCAATCGGAAATCTGTGACCCCATTTTATTGTGCACGCGCAGGCGCAGTACCTTGTACGGTCGAACGAAGCTTTCCCAAAAGTTGCGATCGATGGTTCCAAATTCGTATTTTGGGCCGCTGGTCTCTATTCGGCCCTTCATCTCGATGGCACCTTCGCCGAGTTGATACTCGACTATAAATCCTGTCGACCTGCTTCCTTGCCAAACAAGCCTCGTACGTCCGGCGAGGTCGTCGAAATCGATTCGACCCGAACGATCGGGCCAAATCCATTTGATACGGCTGCTTGTCATCTTGTCGTCGCGTGGCTCAGTTTGCGGAACTGGAAAGGTTAATTGTGCAGCCGCTTGCCGAAGCCGTTCGGTTAAAGCTTTGTGGATTGGATTTTCCTTCGTTGAAACCGCCGGTTCTATTATCTCGAGCCTCTCTGGATTTCCGTTCGGAGGTAGCTTCGCGACGATCCGATCCGACTCTACGTCGGCGGAAATCAAAAAATAGGCAGTTGTCGACGGATTCGGTTCCGCATATCCGGCGGCACTCGTTAATGCTATTGACGTGCGTGCGTGGGGGGGCACGGTAAGGTTACGACCAGAAATCGGCAGAAAGTCAAATTTGCGTTCGGGCTTGGCTGCTTTTTTATTTCCCTTGCCAGCGAACGCAGGCAACGACATGCCGATATCTACATGGTCCGTAATGAGGCCGCTTTTCGCCCAACGGTCGATTGCCGCTCGCATCTTCCGGTCGGGTGTCCAGATCAAAAGCGGAACTCGTAAAATTTCATGAGCTAGGCTAGCCTCGCGTGTGGTCGAGGCGTGGCCGACACGACCCCTCTCAGCGAGTTCTTCGCCATGATCTGCGGTGACAATTAGGATGGTATTACGGATCAGACCTGTTTTTTTAAGTTTCTCGAAAAACTCACCGAACCATTTGTCGAATAACACTACCTCGCTATCGTAATAGCGCCGAACCCAAATGCGATCTTCAGCGGGGAATCGACCTTCTGCGACCGGTACTACCGTCTGGCTGGCAACCCGTTGGCGTCGTCGGAATGAATTTTCCGTTTTGGCCGGTGTAACGCCGAGCGGGCTGTCGAAATTAGGTTTATTCGGCTCAAGTTGAGTTCCATCTGGAAGATGTGGGGTGTGAGGCAGGTGAGTGTTCAGATAGTGGTACCAAATACCGCCGGGACTGGGTGATCGTCGAAGGGTCGCGAGCGCGGTGTCCACTGCAAGGCCCGGTTCGCGTACAAGTCCAAGGCCGGCATAGGATTCGATCAGTGCAAATGGTTGCAAGCTCGACATTTGAAACTGGGAGGCCGGTGAATTTGCCAGCCTGTTCGCGGGCGCGGATCGTAAGGATTGGCCGCGGCTATGGACCCCTTGGTGAATTGGGTGGGTTCCGCTCAAGAGCGCGATGATATTGGGTACGGTCCAGGCCGAAACGGCACGATGATTGGTAAATTTTATGCCGTTAGCCTGTTGCGCGGCTTTTAAAAGGTTGGGTGTAAGCGTCGTCGAGACAGCGTCGGCGCGGAGGCTTTCAACGGTCAACAAAATTATATTGAATCGTGATTGTTCCGGCTCAACTGTGTGCTCGAGCACTCCGCCGACGACCCCATAGAGCGCGACTAGAAACAGAAAGCCTGCCGTACTAGCGGAAATTAAGCGAGAGCTCGGGCGCGATGCCATGAAGTCCTACCAGTATAATGGTTGATAATCCGAGCACGCGCGCGGAAGCAGCGGTTGATTGCCACGCTAACCCGTAAGGTTCGGTGTGAGACGCAAAATCGAATGCGGCGACAAGAAAGCTGGCAGCGCCGGCGAACAATAGCGGTGCAAAAATCCAGAACTCTGGAAATTCGTCTAATGCAGCATATCGATGAAGGGCGTACGCGGTGAAAACTAACGCGGCGATACATAACGCCATAACCGTCCAGGTATCTGAACGACTCGATGCTTTGTTATCCGGTGGCGTTTCCCGAAAAACGAAAATAGTCGCAGCGACGCCCGCAAAAATATCGGTACCGATATCGCGCACTCCGTAGCTGCGCGATGCCATGTAGCCTTGGATGCTTTCATCGGTCACCGCAGCGCAAAGCAAGAGGACGAGCACGAGTGTCAAACCTGTAGCAATATCCAAATAAGGCCGTAGAAAATAGCTAACCAAATATCCCAGAATGAGATATTGCGGCACATGAATAAATTTCGCTGGAAAACGGTAATCCACAACCACGATAGCGAGGAGGATCAGAAACACAGCACCGATTTTCCAAAGCTTGTCGCGGGGATGGGATATCCAGTGAAGCAATTTTTTTAAGGCGAAAGCCACGAGGATTGAGGTTGCAATGACTGCTTGCAGCCAAACCGGGACGCCAATTGAACGAAGCCAATCGAAGATGTCGAATGCGACAAGCGCGTAAAAGGTCGGAAAAGCGATTGTGCAAAGACCTGCCAACGCAAAGTGCCGATCCTGTGGGTTTTCGATTAACCGCAATCGATCTCTCCTGCCAGTGCGAATTAGATTTATGGTCTCGGCGAAAGGCAGTCAAACGGCAAGCTCGCTTGTATCGCCCTCTAAATGATTGCGGTCAGCGATCAAGTTCGATTTTATTGGACCGATTTGGGGCAACCGGATTTTTGGCCAACTATGCGGATTAGCGTCCAACGAATTCTCCGGCATTCAATTTTTGCGGTCCTATCGATTGCGCTTGGCATTTCGCTTGCCCTTGGCGGCTATTTGCTTATGAAACATTACGGTTTGATATCGCCAACCGAAACTTCGAGCGCCGCAAAATCGGATGTTGCGGCCAGTGCGGAAAAGGCCGCATCCGCAGCCGAACGAAACACGCAAGAACAGTCTGCGCTTGGACGTGTTTTGTCAGTCAATACGGTACCGTCGACTCAGCAATACGATATTGGCGAGTGGAATGGGATTCGACAATTTGCCGGCTGGATTGACCAAATGGCGGTCGATGGTATCAGGCAGCCACACAATGGTCCGCTCCAAGTCCGACCCGACAGCATAATTAAACTTTCGGGCTGGGCGGGGCACCCGGAATTCGGGATGCGAGTCGACAATGTCTTGATCAGCGTGTGTAAGCGAATCGTCGGCGTTGCCGAAGTCACAAAATTACGCCCGGATGTCGCCAAAAAGGTCCATATGAATTTGTTGGTGTCAGGTTGGAGCGCGACAGTTGCGGTGTCCCAAATGCCCGATTGCGCGCAAAGAGTTTTCTCGGTCTGGGC
>DLVK01000046.1:4433-4679 GCA_003444235.1 Rhodospirillaceae bacterium | reverse complement strand
CACGCAGGATATAGGCGTCAGAAGGCAAAAATTGGCGGCGTTTTGCGATCTTTTTAAGGAAAAAGGGCGTTTCGGGATGGTAAAAGCGGCCCGTGCAGCTTATTTTTTGATTATCGGAATTTGGCCGGAGTAGGTCATGAAGTATGGGTTGGTATATTACATTGGATTTGTAGATAAATACGATACTTATTTGAAAAATAGGAAGTATAGATCTTTTAAATCTATTATATATTTTTTTATTATTAT
>DLVK01000046.1:1554-4126 GCA_003444235.1 Rhodospirillaceae bacterium | reverse complement strand
TATATTTTTTTATTATTATATTGTCTTTATTTTATATTTATAATTCTATTTCCGGCACTCCCCAGTTAATATTTTTAATTATGACTGTACTTGTGTTTATTCTTGGCTTGCCTTTTATCAACAGCTTGCTGAAGGTCACGTTCAGCGATGTTAAAGGTCTTTGGTCCTCATAACCTGAGGCAAGCGCCAGGTCGTTCGAGATCGGCACCATAGCTCAAAAGTTAATTAGGATTCGACCGGCCGAACGCTGGGAATGCATTTGGCGGGTCTCACCTCACCCCGCTAGCGCGTCCATAAAATCATCAACCGCCATCGCCTCTAAAGCCGCCCGGTCTTCGAAAAGTGGCAGAATGAAATCCTGCTGGTGGGATGTCAGTCCGATGGCGACGTTTTCGCGGAATTTCTCGCCGATACGCTCGACGCCGCCATCGTCGCGGCGGTTTTTGTGGCCGAGAGGAAAATCGACCACCATGTCTTCGGTCGAAGTTCCATCCTTGAAATGGACCTGTACCGCGTTGGCATCCGACTTCACCTTGAGATCGTAATAATCGCTGGTGAAACCTTCGTCTGGGGTAACCGTGGTGATATCCCGAAGCGCATCGATGCGCGGATCGGCAGCCCGTTCTTCGCTGTAGTCCTCGTAGGTGAGGCGGCCCTGAAGCAGGCCGATAGCGACGATATATTGAATGCAATGGTCACGGTCGGCTTCGTTGCGCAACGGGCCGGTGCGGTCGACCTGCTTGATCGTGTATTCGTGGCTGCGGATGGCGATCTTTTCGATCTCGTCAATTCGGTCGCACACTTCCGGATGCAACCGGATTGCGGCTTCCAGCGCACTTTGAGTATGGCCCTCGGTCGGCCAGACCTTAATCACGTTGTTCTGGATCACCTTGTCGCTCAACGGTTCGCGGAGCGTAAACGGATCGTTGTCCCAGCGCCGTTCGAGAAAACCGTATTTGGGAGCGCTCAGGACGCTGGGGTAGGAGTCTTCGCCCTGGACCGCGAGCATCGCCAATCGTACGCCTCGGCTTGCCGCATCGCCGGCGGCCCAGCATTTGCGCGTGCCCGTGGTCGGCGGTTGGCGATAAAGCCGGAGTGTGCCGCCATCGGCGAAGGTGTTGGTAATCGCAGCGATGACTTCGTTGCGCCCGCCGCCGAACAAGCGCGTCATATTGCCGGCGCTTGCAACCCGGATCATCAGTTCATGATCGATACCATGGTCGAGGTAAGAATTTTCGTTTGCGAGTCCGCCATGGGTTTCGAGAGTCATCAGGGCTGCCTGAATGAGATCGCGCATGGTAAGCGGATCGTCCCCTTTGGTTCGGCGCACACGGCTGACATAGTCGCAGACCGCGAAGACGGCGCCGATATTGTCCGAGGGATGGCCGCCTTCCTTGCCGAAATAGGATTCGTTGTAGTCGCACCAGCGGTTCATGGTCGAAATGGCGAAAGCGCCCTGTACCGGGTCGAGCACATGCGGGGTCCCGGGAACTCTGCAGCCATTTGGAACGACAGTGCCGGGCACATGCGGGCCGAGGCGTTTTCGACAGTCGGGATCGCCGAGCGCGCCCAAGCCGCAACCGAGCGTATCCATCACCGTCAGGTGTGCGGCATCAAGGGCCGCATCGCCATCGGGCGGTGTCGAGCAAATGTAGTCCGCGATATCTCCGAGTATCGGGTCTAGTGCGATTTCACCGCTGTCTGATTCGCTGGCCATGATGTCCTCCCTAAAATTGGTCGTTTGGTTATAGCGATACCGGGGTTGCGATCAACAAGCCGGCATCAGGCGGCTTTTTCGGAAAAGGCCTTTCACGTGTGTCCCTCCGTGATGGCAGTGGCTCATTGCCGAAAGGTTAGAATGAGATTGCCATCACCATCCACTTCGGCCTGCTGGTTCGGTAGCAGAACGGTAGTGGTGTCCATTTGTTCGCAGATCGCCGGACCATCGAAGCGGCTGCCTTTCGGCAAACGGTCGCGGTCGTAGACCGGACAGTCGACATAGTCCTTGAGCTCCTTGAAATAGGCCTTGCGAATACCGGTTTGTGCGCTCGCCACATCTTCGCCGGCACTGCCGGCGGTCAAGGCCGGCGGGCGCGTGATACTGGCACGGGCGACGATGCGGAACGTCACCATCTGCACCGCACCCCCAGGGGCATAGCCATAGACCCTGTCATGTTCCTCGGTGAAGGTATCGATCACTTGCGGCAGGTTTTCGGCGGTCAGCGTTTCTGTGGGTACCGGAACAGTAAGTTCGTGACTTTGGCCCTGGTAGCGCATATCCGCGGCACGTTCTATAACTCTTTGTTCTGACGGCACCTTTTCGCGTTCGAACCATTGTTCGGCGGTTTCGGTGACCTCGTCAAAGGCAGCGTTGAGCGCATCGAGCGAGGCCTCGTCCACATTGGCGAGTTTGGTATGGCTGAAGTCGGAACGCACATCGGCGACCAAGAGGCCGAGCGCGCAAAGCAGGCCCGGACCCGGTGGCACCATAATGGTGCTCAAATCCAGGTCGCGGGCTAGTGGCGACGCCAGTAGCGGACCGGCGCCGCCGAAGGCGACGAGGCCGAAGTGA
>DLVK01000046.1:0-1239 GCA_003444235.1 Rhodospirillaceae bacterium | reverse complement strand
GGCCGAAGTGACGGGGATCGAACCCCTGTTCGACGGTGATGACGCGGATCGCTTGCATCATGCTTTCGTTGAGTAACGTCAGGATCGCCTCGGCCGCATCCTCGAGGGACATGTTCATGGGCTCAGCCACCTTTTCGGTGATGACTTTCCGTGCGAGGTCGACATCGATGGCCATACGCCCGCCGAGCAACGCTTCTTGAGATAACCTTCCAAGCACTACGTTCGCGTCGGTGACCGTCGGTTCTTCGCCCCCGAAACCGTAGCAGGCGGGCCCCGGTCTGGCACCGGCGCTTTGCGGGCCGACGTGAAGAAATCCACCTTCGTCGACCCAAGCAATTGATCCGCCGCCGGCACCAACCGAATGCACATTCATCATCGGAAACCGGATCGGATGACCGTTGAATTCGCGTTCGCGCCGGTCCAGCGGTTCACCCTTTTCGATCAGGCAAACATCGGTGGATGTGCCGCCCACATCGAAGGTGATGACGTTCTTCTGATCGATCTTATTGGCGAGATAAGCAGCACCAGTGACCCCAGCCGCTGGTCCTGACGCCAAGGTGCGGACAGGGTTGTTTGCGACCTCGGAAACGGAAGCGACGCCGCCATTCGATTGCAAGATCTTCGGGGCGACGACACCGAGCGACCGGGCGCTGTCTTCAAGCTGCTCCAGATATACGCTCATGACGGGGCCCAAGGCCGCATTCAGGCTTGTTGTGCTGACCCGCTCATATTCGCGGAATTCGTTCAGTACCTGATGGGACGGACAAACGAAGATATCGGGCATTTTCTCTCGAATATGATCGGCGATAGCGAGTTCGTGTGCCGGATTACGGTAAGAATGGAGAAAACAAATTGCGATGGCCTCAACCCCTTCGGCAGCGAAGTTGGAGAGTATGGGGTCGAGTTCTGTCAGGTTCGGTGCGGTGGGTTCGAGGTCGCGCGCATGGGTCCTTTCCGTCATTTCCCTTCGTAGATGTCTGGGTACCGTCGGGTCTGGTTTAGGCATCAGGATCGCGTAACGATGCGGCTGCCGCTGGCGGCGAATCTCGAGGATGTCGCGAAAACCTTTTGTTGTAATCAGGCCGGTCCGCGCGGTGCGGCCGGTGATCAAAGCATTTGTCGCGACCGTCGTGCCGTGACCGAAATAGAGGATGGAATTTGCCTCCACATTCGTGTCTGCGAGGAGTTCTTCGATGCCGGTGACAATCGCACGTGAGGGATCGTCCGGTGTCGAGGATG
>DLVK01000163.1:2625-2835 GCA_003444235.1 Rhodospirillaceae bacterium | reverse complement strand
GGCCGCCTGCGCGGTCTCGATCAGATCCAGCTGCGCAGTTACAAGGATCCCAATCTGGTCAAGCCGGTCGCCTTTACCGAGGCGAGCTTTTCGACCGGGCTTTCGAACAATCCCGAATACGATACCGACCGGCTGCGCCTTTCCTACGAAAGCATGGTCACTCCCGACACGGTCTATGACTACCATGTCGACAGCGGCGAACTGGAACTG
>DLVK01000163.1:0-2326 GCA_003444235.1 Rhodospirillaceae bacterium | reverse complement strand
GTCGACAGCGGCGAACTGGAACTGCTCAAGCAGCAGGAGATACCAAGTGGCTACGACGCCAATCTCTATCAGGTCGAACGGATCGAAATTGCCGCGCGGGATGGCACGCCGGTTCCGGTGTCCATCGTCAGCCGCAAGGACCGCGAGGCCGGCGGTCCGCTGCATCTCTATGCCTATGGCGCTTACGGCTTTGCCTATCCCCCCAACTTCTCGACCACCAGACTGAGCTTGGTCGATCGCGGCTATGCCTTCGCCATCGCGCATATCCGCGGCGGCGACGATCTCGGGCGTAATTGGTATCTGCAGGGCAAGCTCAACGAGCGGACCAATACCTTCAACGATTTTGTCGATGTGGCGAACGGCCTGATTGCCCAGGGCTATACCGCCGAAGGTCGGATCAGCGCGAGCGGCGGTTCTGCGGGCGGCGAATTGATGGGCGTCGTGCTCAACACCAATCCCGAACTGTGGGGCGCAGTGGTTGCCCATGTGCCGTTCGTGGATGTCCTTTCGACCATGCTCGACAAGGATTTGCCGCTCACCCCGGGTGAATGGCCCGAGTGGGGCAACCCGATCGAGAGCAAGCAGGCTTTTGCCTATATCCTCTCCTATTCGCCCTACGATCAGGTCTCAGCGCAGGACTATCCTCCACTGATGGTCACGGCTGGCCTCAATGACCCGCGGGTCACATATTGGGAGCCGGCAAAATGGGTGGCCAAGCTGCGCGAGTTGAAAACAGACCAGAACGAGCTGCTGCTGAAAACGAACATGGGCGCGGGTCACGGCGGTAAGTCCGGGCGCTTTGCGTCGATTTACGAGGTCGCCGAAGAATACGCCTTTATCCTTTGGCAGATGGGGGAGGCACCATGAGCAAGCATTTCGAGCGGACATTCACCGCCCAGCCCGAAGACATCGACGAGCTCGGACATGTGAACAATGCCGTCTGGGTGCGCTGGATTCAGGACATCGCCGTTTCCAACTGGGACGAAATCGCCCACCCGGAAGACAGTGCCCGCTTCTTCTGGGTCGTGACCCGGCACGAGATAGACTACCGCGGAAATGTCGTCGAAGGGGAGAGCGTGACCGGGGACACATGGATCGAGGGGCAGCCAAGGGGCGCCACATCCGTCCGCCGGGTTGATTTCCGTAATGCTTCCGGGAAGGTCATCGTCTCCGCGGCGACGACTTGGGCAATGCTCGATCGCGAGACACAACGTCTCGTCCGGGTACGCCCTGAAATTCTCGCCCCGTTTCGCGATTAGCCGTCAAATGCTGATCAGCTAGACCGGGGATCTGCGGGAAAGCCGCTGAAGCGGTCCGACCGGCGAAAGTTTTTCCTTCCGGGTCGTGTTTCGCCCGGCGCATTTGGCCTCGTAAAGCAGCCTGTCCGCCTTGGCATACAAATTGATGAAACCATCGGTTGTTTCGCGAACCTTCCATTCTCCGAAGTCTACAAAACCCATGCTGGCAGTGACCGGCCGATCGAGTTCTTCCACGGCCGTGAAGATACGGGCTGTCATGGACCTGCGCCGTCTCTCCGCTTTTTCTGCCGCATCTTCGCCGCGTAGAAGGAGGAGGAACTCCTCGCCGCCCATGCGAAAGGCGACGACATCATTGTCGTCGCCGGGGCTGAGGGCCCACGCCGCACTTCGAATAACGCGGTCACCCACGGGATGGCCGAAATCATCATTGATCGACTTGAAATCATCGAGATCCACCACCGCCATGGCGTGAAATCCGTCCCGCACCAATTCGGGATAGCGAATCTCAAGGGATCGGCGGTTGCGCAGCCCGGTTAGTTCGTCGTGCTCGCTGATCATTTCGAGATCGCGAGCGGTCAGGATCGCACGGTCGCGCTGTCGACGGATAATCATGAAGCGATCGGCGACCGCTACCGCGGTGGCGATGACTTCAAACAGCAGAGCGAAATTCTGCGGCCAGGTCTCGTCGAAATTGAAAGCTTCGCCGTAAAGGTAAACCCCGATTGTCTGGGTCAGGATGACGAAAAACAGCGGCGTGATGCCAATGGTGAGGAAGATTGCCACGCGGCTGCCGTTTCGGCGCGCGAAAGTAAGCACGACATAATAGGCGGCAAAGAGACCCACCAGCACAGCGAAATACAGGTAATCTATATAGCCTGCGAACCAATCGATGAGGAAGGTTCCGATCAATCCGTTCGCTACCGCTATTGCAGCCATTCCCAGCAGCCACCGTCGCCGCGAGGCCGGAAGCTTGCTGCTTTCGAGAAAATGATATGCGAACAGAAAGGTCGCCGCGATCATCAGATCGAGACTGAGGTAGGTGATCATGAGCTCCGCATCGTAAGACA
>DLVK01000171.1:0-3367 GCA_003444235.1 Rhodospirillaceae bacterium | reverse complement strand
TGGTGGTCACAAGCGTCGTTATCGCGTGATCGACTTCAAGCGCAGCAAGGTTGACGTAGCGGCGACAGTAGAACGGATCGAATATGATCCGAACCGCACCGCCTTTATCGCTTTGATCAAGTATGACGATGGCGAGCAAGCCTATATTTTGGCGCCTCAACGTGTCGCGCCGGGCGATCAGGTGATGGCTGGCACTAATGCGGATATTAAGCCAGGCAACGCATTGCCGTTGGACAGTATTCCGGTCGGCACAATCATTCACAATGTGGAAATGAAGCCCGGCAAGGGCGGCCAGATTGCGCGTTCCGCCGGCACCTACGTTCAGCTTGTAGGCCGTGACCAGGGTTACGCCCAGATCAAACTCAGCTCGGGCGAATTGCGGATGGTGCGTGGCGAATGCATGGCCACCGTCGGCGCGGTTTCGAACCCGGATCAGGCAAATATCTCGCTCGGCAAGGCAGGGCGCAAACGTTGGCTCGGCAAGCGCCCGCAAGTGCGCGGTGTTGCTATGAACCCCGTCGATCATCCCCATGGTGGTGGCGAAGGGCGTACCTCTGGTGGCCGCCATCCGGTAACCCCATGGGGTAAGCCGACAAAGGGCAAACGGACTCGGAATAAGAAAAAGCCGAGCAGCAAATTGATCATCCGGCGACGCGGCCGGAGACGTTAGGCAAGGGAGTTTTAGGCAGTGTCACGCTCAGTTTGGAAAGGTCCATTCGTCGACGGCTATCTGCTGAAGAAGGCAGAAGAGGTCCGCAGTTCCGGGCGCAACGACGTCATCAAGACATGGTCGCGCCGCTCGACCGTTCTGCCGCAATTCGTCGGCCTTACTTTTGGTGTCCATAACGGGACCAAATTCATTCCCGTGTTGGTTACTGAAAATATGATCGGCCATAAATTTGGCGAGTTCGCGCCGACCCGGACTTTCTACGGGCACGCTGCGGACAAGAAAGCCAAGCGGGTTTAGTGAGAGCGAGCAGGAAAGATGGGTAAACCGAAAGCCAAGCGGCGCGAAGCCGAAAACGAAGCCAGAGCTTACGGCAAGCTGCTCCGGGGCAGCCCGCAAAAGCTCAATCTGGTTGCGCAGACAATTCGCGGCAAGGAAGCGAGTAAGGCGCTAGCCGAACTTACATTTTCGCGCCGTCGGATCGCTGGTGAAGTGAAGAAAGTACTCGAATCCGCGATTGCCAATGCGGAAAACAACCATCAACTGGATGTGGACCGGCTTTATGTCAAAGAGGCGACCGTAGGTAAGTCATTGGAAATGAAGCGGTTCCGGCCAAGGGCGCGCGGCCGTGTCGGACGTATCCGCAAACCATTTAGCAATTTGACTGTGATCGTCGAAGAGCGGGAGGAGGCCGAATAATGGGCCAGAAAGTTAATCCGATCGGGCTTCGGCTCGGCATCAACCGGACTTGGGATTCACGATGGTATGCGGACGGAGACTATGGCGATTTGCTCCATCAGGACCTGAAACTTCGCGATTATATCTTCGAACGTTTGAATCAGGCGGGTGTTGCCAAAGTGGTGATCGAGCGGCCGGCTAAAAAGGCACGTATCACGATCCATACCGCGCGCCCCGGCGTTGTCATCGGTAAGAAGGGCGCGGATATCGAACTGTTGCGCCAAGACATCGCCAAAATGACCGAAGGCGATGTGGCGCTCAACATTGTCGAAATTCGCAAGCCCGAGCTCGATGCGAAATTGGTTGCAGATAATATCGCCCAGCAGTTGGTGCGTCGGGTGGCGTTCCGGCGGGCGATGAAACGGGCCGTACAATCTGCGATGCGCCTCGGCGCCGAGGGCATTCGGATCAATTGTGCCGGGCGTCTGGGTGGTGCGGAAATCGCACGAACCGAATGGTATCGCGAAGGGCGCGTGCCATTGCACACGCTCCGTGCGGATGTGGATTACGGCACCTCGACGGCGCAAACGACTTATGGCGCCTGTGGGGTCAAGGTTTGGGTGTTCAAGGGCGAAATTTTGGCCCACGACCCGATGGCGCAAGACAAATTATTGCAGGAGCAACAGGTCCGATAGGGCCCGTGCTCGGGAGACGAAACGATGCTTAGTCCAAAGCGGACGAAATACCGCAAGCAGCAAAAAGGTCGTTTGAAAGGCATGGCCAAAGGTGGCACGAGCCTTAACTTCGGCAGTTTTGGTCTCAAGGCAACGACGCCGGGTCGCGTCACATCACGCCAGATCGAGGCCGCACGGCGTACCATCACGCGCCATATCAAGCGTGCCGGTCGTGTTTGGATCAGAATTTTTCCCGATGTGCCGGTGAGTCAGAAGCCCGCCGAAGTTCGCATGGGTAAGGGTAAGGGCACGCCGGAATATTGGATGTGTCGGGTCAAACCAGGCCGGATCATGTTCGAGCTCGATGGTGTCGAGACCACGACTGCGCGCCGGGCCTTCGAATTGGCAGCGGCGAAACTGCCGGTCAAAACGCGTTTCGTAACGCGCATCGGCAGTTAAGGCTTTTAGGAGACGGGACGATGAAAGCAGCCGACGTACGACAAAAGACCGACGACGAATTGACCGAGCAATTGGTCGATTTGCGTAAGGAGGCGTTCAATCTGCGTTTCCAGCGGGCGAGCGGTCAGCTGGAGAATACCGGCCGGGTGCGCGAAGTGCGACGCGACATCGCTCGCATCAAGACGATTATGAATCAACGGGCGTCGGCCGAGTAAGGGAGATTAGGTGATGTCGAAGCGCGTGCTGCAGGGACGAGTGTTGAAGGATGCCAAGGATAAATCCGTGGTCGTCCGCGTTGAGCGGAAGATCAAGCATCCGCTTTATCAGAAGTTCATTCGCCGTTCGAAGAAGTATATGGCGCATGATGAGGACAACCGGTGTAAGGCCGGGGACATTGTACGCATTCAAGAGTGTCGGCCGCTTTCCAAGCGCAAAAGCTGGGAAGTGTTGCCCGAGACTGCGTGAATTAGGATTTAAAGGGAGCGCTGGATCATGATCCAGATGCAAACAAATTTAGATGTAGCGGATAATTCCGGCGCGCGCCGGGTCCAATGCATCAAAGTGCTCGGCGGGTCGAAGCGTAAAACCGCTGGTGTCGGCGATGTCATCGTCGTTTCGGTCAAGGAAGCAATTCCCCGTGGCCGAGTCAAAAAAGGCGAGATATTGAAGGCGGTCATCGTGCGTACGGCGAAGGAAGTTCGTCGCGATGACGGTACCGCGATCCGGTTCGACCGTAATGCAGCGGTTCTGATTAACAATCAGAATGAGCCGATCGGCACGCGTATTTTCGGGCCGGTGACACGCGAATTACGCGCCAAAAGGTTCATGAAAATCATTTCGCTCGCGCCGGAGGTGTTGTGATGGCTGCGAAAATCAAAAAAGGCGACAA
>DLVK01000185.1:0-3353 GCA_003444235.1 Rhodospirillaceae bacterium | reverse complement strand
CTCTTCGGGGGTCGCCGCGAGCTTTATGCCGCCCGCCTTGCCGCGTTTCCCAGTCGGCACCTGTGCCTTTACCACGCACGGCCCTATGCTCGCGGCAATGTCTGCTGCCTCTTCGGGGCTCATCGCCAGTTGGCCGCGTGGGATATCAATCCCAGCGGAGGCTAGCAGCGGTTTTGCCGCATATTCTTCGAAATCCATATCGGGTCCATTCGCTCGGTTGGATCAGTCTATTTGCCGTATTTTTCCCAATGGGTGCCGAACAAGTCTTCTTCGCTGGGCTTGTCCTCGGGAATTGTTTTCACCAGGTGGGTGATGTTGATGAAATGGTGATAGCCGAGATTCTCGCTGATCGAATTGCCGGCCCAAGTGCCGCACCCCATGGTTAAGGTAAATCCGAGCCCGTTGTCGAAGCTGCCGCCATTGCCGAAGGTATGCGCTTGATTGACGAGCACACGAACCACGTCGAGCCGCTCCGCCAGCATTTGGGCGTTGGTGGGTTCTTTCGTGTGTATACCGACCGAATGGCCCATGCCCTGATAATTGAGCACGTCCTGGACGTGGTTCATGGCGGCTTCGATGTCGGGCGCGCGATAGATCGTCAGCGCGAGCGACAGTTTTTCGCCGGAGAGCGGTCGATCCGACCCCACACCTTCATCTTCGACCAAGAAGAATTTCGAGTCTTTCGCCGCCGCGTCCAAATCGCAGACATCGGCGAAAACGCTCGGGTCCTTGGCCAGCACATGGCGATTGAGGTGGCCGTCGACCCAAAGATTGTTGAGTATCTTCTCTTTGTCCTCGCTGTTGCAGAGATAGCCGCCGGCACGTTCGAGCGCGGCTATCGCGTCGTCGTAAATTTCATCCACGATCGTGACGGAATTCTCGGACGAGCACGAGGTCGCATTGTCGAAACATTTCGAGGCCATGATCTTCTGTGCCGCATCGTCGAGATCGGCGCTGGCATCGATGATCACTGGTACGTTGCCGGCACCGACGCCAATCGCCGGGGTACCGCTTTTGTAGGCGTTGCGAACGTTGTTCTGAGAGCCTGTGACGACAACCAGATCGCACTCTTCCATCAACGTGTTGGTGAGCGATTTCGAGATTGGTGCCGGCAGGATTTGAACCAGATCGGCGGGGAGCCCGATTTTCTCAAGCTCGATCCGCATCAGTTCCACCACCCGTCCCGTTGCGGTGAAGCCGGCAGGTGAGGGCGCGATGATTACCGCATTGCGTCCCTTGATCGCCATCATTGCCTTGTTGACCGGTGTCGCGCACGGGTTGGTGGACGGCACCACCGCACCGACGACGCCGACCGGCTTGGCATATTTCACCAGGCCTTTTTCGGGAATTTCCTCGATTACACCGACGGTCTTAACCCGCAAGAGATCTCGGAGGGTGCCGAAATTCTTGCGTTGGTTTTTGATGATCTTGTCTTCCACATTGCCGAGCCCGGTTCCTTCGACGGCGAGTTCGGCGGTCTCCCGTGCATTTTCAGGCTTGTAGATCGACCAGCAAAGTGCGGTGACCGCTTCGTCCACGCGTGCCTGGTCGGCGCCGGCGAATTGCGCCATAGCCCGTCGGCCATTTGCCATTAGCTCACCGATGATGGCTGCATCATCGCGGTCGGTCGCTGTCGGTTGTGCCTGGCTCATGATTTCACTCCCTAAGACGTTCGCCGGGACTATAGGTGAATGATTGTCCTAGCAAAACATTTTCATCGGCGAAGTCCCGTTTTACGGGATAACGAAGACAAATCAGGCAACGTATGCTGCATAATCCGAAAAAACGAGACGTATAGATTTGTAATTTGAAAAAATGGTGTCGATGCAGTATAGGCGGCAGAGCGGTTTCGAACGAGTCGACCGACGGATGAAACCCGCGACAAGCGCGGCTGCATCCGCTAAAACCTAGCCAACGGAAAATCCAGGGAGGTCCGATAAATGACCAAAATGACGACGGAAGAAGCCTTTGTAAAAGTCTTGCAACGGCACGGTATCGAACATGCGTTCGGGATCATCGGTTCGGCTATGATGCCGGTTTCCGATCTTTTTCCAAAAGCCGGCATCACATTTTGGGACTGCGCCCATGAGTGCAATGCGGGCATGATGGCGGACGGCTTTACCCGTTCCAGCGGCAAGATGAGTATGATGATTGCTCAGAACGGGCCGGGCATCACCAACTTCGTGACACCGGTCAAGACCGCTTATTGGAATCACACCCCGTTGCTTTTGGTCACTCCGCAAGCCGCGAACAAGACCATGGGCCAAGGTGGCTTCCAGGAAATTCCGCAGATGGCTTTGTTCGAAGACATGGTCTGCTATCAGGAAGAAGTACTCGACCCCAGCCGGGTCGCGGAAGTTTTGAACCGGGTCATCGAGCAGGCATGGCGCGGCAGCGCGCCGGCGCAAATCAACGTGCCGCGTGATTTCTGGACTCAGGTGGTCGATATCGAACTGCCGGATACGATCAATATCGAACGTCCGTCCGGCGGCCGCGATGCCATCGTCGAGGCAGCCGAATTGCTGTCGAAAGCGAAATTCCCGGTCATTCTCAACGGCGCCGGTGTGGTGTTGAGTGACGGTATTGCAGCGTCCGCCGCGTTGGCCGAGAAGCTCAGTGCTCCGGTCTGTTGCGGCTATCAGCACAACGATGCCTTCCCCGGGAATCATCAGCTGTCGGTCGGTCCCCTCGGCTATAACGGGTCCAAGGCGGCCATGGAGCTGATCTCAAAGGCGGATGTGGTTCTCGCGCTCGGTACGCGCCTCAATCCTTTCTCCACCTTGCCCGGTTACGGCATCGACTATTGGCCTGCAAAGGCAAAGGTGATCCAGGTCGACATAAATCCCAACCGAATCGGTCTTACCAAGAAAGTCACCGTCGCCATTCAGGGTGATGCCAAGATGGTCGCCGAACAGCTCAATGAGGTCTTGAAGCCGACTGCCGGTGATAACGGACGCGACGAGCGTTTGGCGCTGGTTCAGCAGACAAAATCCGCGTGGCTACAGCAGCTGTCTTCGATGGACCACGAAGAAGATGACCCCGGCACCACTTGGAACGAACGTTGCCGCGAAGCCGAGCCGGACAGAATGTCGGCTCGCATGGCATGGCGGGCGATCCAGGCTTCCCTGCCGACCGAAGCGATCATTTCGTCGGACATCGGGAACAACTGTGCCATCGGTAACGCCTATCCGACCTTCGAAGATGGCCGTAAGTATCTTGCCCCCGGCTTGTTCGGGCCTTGCGGTTACGGGTTTCCGGCTATTATCGGTGCCAAGATTGCGTGCCCCGATACGCCGGTAGTAGGCTTCGCCGGTGACGGTGCATTCGGAATTTCCATGAACGAGATGACCGCC
>DLVK01000564.1:2534-4287 GCA_003444235.1 Rhodospirillaceae bacterium | reverse complement strand
TGGAGGTCTATGCGGACGGAGCGATCTGGGCCGATGTGGTTTTGCGCTTGTTGCCGTTTGGCGTAACGATCGTCGTCGATCACTTCGGCATGCCCAATGCGGAGTACGATCCGGACGATATCGGGCACAAGGCGATCCTGAAAGCTGCGGAGAGCGGACGGGTCTGGGTTAAGTTTTCCGGTTTTTACCGTCCGAACGTGCCGGACATCGTGCCCTATGCGGAGCGGTTTCTCGAAGCTTGTGGACCGGACCGCATTGTTTGGGCGAGCGATTTTCCGTGGACCGGACATCAGGATCTCCATCCCTATCAGCGCACGATCGATATCTTCGAGGAATGGGTTTCCGACCCCGCATTAAGGACACGTTTCATGTCCGACAACCCGGCTAAGTTGTTCAAGTTGTAGATCATGGCGAATCTCTACCCAGCGATTCTTTCCGGCGGTTCGGGCACGCGGCTCTGGCCTTTGTCGCGGGCGCTTTACCCCAAGCAGCTCCTGGCCTTGGCGGGCGAGGAGACTATGTTGCAGCAGACCGTGAATCGCTTATCCAAAGCCAAAGGTGCCGTGCCGCCGTTGATTATCGGCAACAACGATCATCGCTTCATCATTGCAGAGCAATTGCGTGCGATCGACACCAAAGCCGAAGCCTTGCTACTGGAGCCCGTCGGGCGCAATACGGCGCCGGCGGCGGCGATCGCGGCGTCTTATGTTGCAGGCCGCGATCCGCAGGGTATCGTCGCCTTGCTGCCGTCCGACCTCCACATCGAAGACGAAGCGGCGTTCCTCCAAGGTCTTGATTGCGCCATGGAAATTGCGGCCGCGGGGCGGCTCGTTACGTTCGGCATTAGGCCCGACCGTCCCGAGACGGGATATGGGTACATTCGTAAGGGCGAGGACTTAACGGAAGCCGAAGGCGGCTTTGAGGTCGAGGCCTATGTGGAAAAGCCGGACGCTGAGACAGCGGAGAAATACCTGGCCTCCGGCGACTATCTTTGGAATAGCGGTATGTTTGTATTTCGTGCCGATATTTTGCTCGAGGAGATGGCGGCACTACAGCCGGACATGCTTGCCTGTTGCCGCCAAGCCTTGGCGGATGCCGCCGCCGACATGGATTTTCTTCGCCTTGGCGAGCAGGCATTCGAGAAGATGCCTTCGGATTCCATCGATTACGCGGTGATGGAAAAAACCGAACGCGCTGCAACGGTGCCGCTGGATTGTGGCTGGTCGGATCTTGGCGCCTGGGTGTCGCTTTGGCAGCAGGGGAAAGCCGACGAGGCGGGCAATGTATCTCTCGGTGACGTGGTGCTCGAAGGCGTGCGCGATTCATATATTCGCAGCGAGGACGGACCCATGATCGCCGCCCTTGGGCTTGAGGATATGGTCGTGGTAGCGACCCGCGATGCGGTGCTGGTGGCGCCGAAGGACCGGACGTCAGAAGTCCGAGAGTTGGTGGCGCGGCTGGTTGATGAAGAACGAGACGAAGCCATGATGCCGAGCCAGGTCTACCGGCCATGGGGGAGTTATCAGGATATCGACGAGGGTCCGCGTTTTCGGGTCAAACGGATCATCGTACGGCCGGGAGGAAGGCTCTCTCTGCAGCGACACAAATATCGAGCCGAACATTGGGTCGTGGTGCGTGGCGAAGCGGAAGTCACCCGTGGAGAGGACATCACGACGCTTCAGCCCGATCAGTCAGTCTATATTCCGATTGGCGAAGTGCATCGGCTGGAAAACAAAGGGGCCGAGCCGCTACA
>DLVK01000564.1:0-2223 GCA_003444235.1 Rhodospirillaceae bacterium | reverse complement strand
GAGCCGCTACATCTTATTGAGGTGCAGACGGGAGAATATGTCGGCGAGGACGATATCGAGCGTCTGGAAGACCTTTACGGGCGCGATTAATAAAAATGGCCATTCAACCCCATATCGTTGCCGATATTTCCGCAAACGGTTTCGGACATTTGGCACAAGTCTCGCCAATCCTGGAGGAGCTGGCTGCCGAACAGGAAATAAGGCTTACGCTGCGTACCGAGGTCGATCTCGAGATATGCAGTCAGTTTTTGTCGGTTCCGTTCGAGATCGGGCCGCCGCCGCCGGATCCCAATATGCGTATGAAGGGCCCGTTGGATGTGGATGTAGAGGGGCTGTTCGCCGACTACCGAAAACTCATCGGTGAATGGGACCAAATGATTTCTGCGGATGCAGATTTGCTTGGAACACTCAAAGCAGATTTGGTTATCAGCAATATAGCGGTGGCAAGTTTGGCATCGGCCAGTGCGGCAGGGATTCCCGTCGCTGGTATCTGTTCGCTCAATTGGGCCGACGTCTTCGCCACTTATTGTGGTTCAGACGGAGAGGCGGGCGAAGTTCTTGAGCGGTTAACCGAAAACTATAATAAAGCAGATCGTGTCATTCAGTTGGCGCCACATATGCCGATGGAGTGGCTGAAGGAAACTCGGTCGGTGGGGCCTGTTGCGCGGCGGGGTGAAAATCGTCGGGATGAACTCGAGGCACTGCGGCCAGCCAATCACTATGTTCTCGCCACTATGGGCGGCATCCCCGGCATGCATACGGAGGTGCCGTTGCCGATGCTCGATGGTGTCGTCTGGATAGTTCCGCCGGAATGGGAAGGCGTGCGGGAGGATTGGTTGTCGCGGGCCCGGTTCGACATTCCCTTCATTGACCTCATGCGATCGTCGGATGCGCTCGTTACGAAAGCAGGCTATGGCAGCGTAACCGAGTGCGCGGTTAACGGCACCCGGATCCTATATACGGAACGCACCAATTGGTGCGAAACGCCGATGCTGGAAGAATGGATGGCGGAGCCGTGCACGGCGAGACGGGTCGAGCGCGAGGTAATGCAGGCCGGGAATTTTGCTGCAGAACTGGAAAAAATTTTGGCAATACCGGTCGAGCCACCAATAGAGCCGACAGGTGCAGCCGAGGCGGCAGCAGTTTTGCAAGAATTGATTTGAATTCGGGAAAATAGAGTCAGTCGGCGGGATAAACTTCGACTTCCGGCAGGGGGAATATCAATTTTCCGCCGGCCTCGATGAATGCCTGCTCCCGCTTCACGAATTCGTCTCGGAAATGCCACGGCAGCACCAGGAAATAATCCGGATTCTGCGCCCGTGACTCTTCTTCGGAAATGATCGGGATATTGGTGCCGGGGGTACGGTGGCCAAATTTCCACTCGTTTCGTTCCGCCGCAGCGTCGATCAGATCGCGATCAATTCCGAAAAGCTGGAGCAGCACATTGCCTTTCGTGGAGGCGCCATAAATATGGATAGTCTTGCCCGCAGACTTGGCGTCTTTCAGTACTGAAACTAGATTGTCGCCGATCTCCATGACCTTACTGTGAAAAGCATCGAAAGTTGCGAGTTCGTCCAGTTTGGCTTCGGCTTCGAGCTGTTCGATTTTGGCGATCGCCGCGTCGTTGGATTTGTGGGGTCCATCCTCATGACACAAGAATGCTCGGATCGAGCCGCCGTTCATCCAATTGGTTTCGACGTCAAAGACCCTGAGTCCCGCGCTCGCGGCGGCGTGTTTGATTTGTTTTAGGCAGTAGTAGCCGAGATGTTCGTGACAGATGCTGTCGAACGAAAGATCGGCGACTAACAGCGGCAGATAGGACTGTTCCATTACCCAGACGCCGTCTTTATCGAGAACTGTCGCTACGTCGGCGGTGAACCGATCCGGATCCGGCACGTCATAAAAGACGGCAATCGAGCTGATAATTTTGGCGGTTTGGGTCGGACTAACGGAAGAGAATATTTCCTTCGAAAAGAATTCAGGCGATAGATGTGCGCCGTCAGGATAGTGCTCGCGATATTGAGCGATCGTAGGGTCGATTCCGACCAGATTCAGGCCCTCTGTCGTATAGCTTCGGAGCAAGGTGCCGTCGTTGCTGGCGATGTCCAGCACGGTATCGCCGGATTTGAGCGCTACATGGCTTTCAAGCTGCTGGACAATACCGCCCAGATGATCCCGCATGGTCTGATTGACGCCGGACCGGTAGCCATAGCCCCGCCGATA
>DLVK01000272.1:0-4787 GCA_003444235.1 Rhodospirillaceae bacterium | reverse complement strand
AGCGCATTGGCATCAAACGCATTCCCGCGATTTCCCGTGGCATGGACTATGTCATGGGCCAAAAGCTCAAGGATGTTTGCGATTTCGTCGGTATTCCGCTGGGCGACGTGAAGGAGTTCACCGTCGACGAGTTGGCGGCGAAGATGGATATCATCCTGACCGCGGTGATGGGTTACATGCGCGAGATGACCATCGACGATCTCGAGCCGAAGCTGCCGAACCGGGACCGCAAAATTCGCCAGCTTTGCTATCACGTTTATCGCATCGTCGAATCCTTCTGCGAAGTAATGGAAGGCGAAGCGGACGAGTATCACACCACGATCGCCGACATCCCGCATCCGGAGCACATCGTCACCGGTGACGATCTTGCCGACTATGGCGCGGGCGTATTGGCGCGGTTCCAGAAATGGCATGCGTCGTACGAAGGCGACGGCAGCGAACCTGCCAATGCCTATTGGGGCGAGGTGACGTTGCGTGAATTGCTCGAACGCGTGACCTGGCATCCGGGTCAGCACGTACGTCAGCTCAAGATGTATATGGAAAATCGCGGAAATCCGCCGTCCAAGCCCATCGACGACAGCGTCTTCGAGGGCCTGCCCATGCCGAAAAAGGTCTGGGATGACGAGCCGATGGACGAAGACAACGAAGCGATGCAAGCGGCCGAATAAACCACGCTGCATCCAATGGATTTAATGGAAGCCTGCCCCTGCAAGGGCGGGCTTCTTCTTTTGTCGGGGCCCCTTTTGAAGTAAAGTGCGGGCCAAGAATTTCACCGAATCCGAGTTTAGGGAGTCACATTATGAGCAACGTCGTCACGCCGGCTGAATTTCAACAGGCCGATGCCGAGGAAATCCTCACCGTTTCGCAAAAAGTGTCGAAATTCGCCGAGAGCTTTTCCCTCGCCGATGCGCCGAAGGAAATTACCCATCTCGCCAAGCTGCATGTTCTCGACAGCATAGGCATCGGGCTTGCCTCTTCGACCAAGGATTACGGCCATAAAGCCGCGAGCGCGGGCCTCGATCTCGGCGGCGAAGGAGATTTCCCGATTATCGGTCTCGCTCACCGCTTACCGGTTCGCGATGCGATCATGGTCAACGGCGTGTTGATCCACGTTCTCGATTTCGATGACACCCACACTACTGGCGTGATCCATATCTCCGCGAGTACGGTGCCGACCGCTCTGATGCTGGCGATGGCGAATGCCAAGAGCGGCTATGAAGCGCTGGAGGCCTATCTGGTTGGCGTCGAAACCGGCACTCGGGTCGCCAAGGCCACTGCCGGCGGCATTCACGCCAACGGTTTTCACACTACCGGTATCGTCGGCGCCTATGGTTGCGCCATGGTTGCCGGCAAGCTCTCCGATCTCACGGTCGATCAGTACACCAACGCCCAAGGGCTGGTGGTGAGCTTCGGCGGGCCGACCCGCGCCTATCACGCGAACGGCGCCTGGGCCAAGCGCATGCATACGGGTATTGCGGCGGTCAACGGCGTCAATGCGGCTATGTGGGCGCGTCACGGATTTACCGGGCCGGATACGGTCTACGAATATGATCAAGGCCTGTACGGCTGCTACGCGCACGGCCAGGAGGTCGATCTCGACGTGGTGACCGCGGGCTATGGTGAGGAATGGGAGATGACCAATGTCGCCTACAAGCCTTACCCGGCCTGCCATTGGCTGCATGCGTTTATCGAATCCGGAATCAGGCTGCGGGAAGAGCATGGTCTGACACCGGATCAAATCGAGTCGATCATCGTGCTGGCGCATCCCAATCAGGGTGCGGTGTGTGCGCCGGAGGAAGCGAAGCGCCGGCCGCAAAGCTCCTATCAGGCGCAGTTCAGCGTTCATTTCGCGACTGCCGCCGCCATCTGCCGTGGCAAGTTCACCCTCGCCGAAATCGAGCCCGAGACCTATAGCGATCCTGCGGTTCTCGAGCTCTGCGACAAGATTCACTATGAGACGACCACCGAGACGCTTTATCCGGATTATTTCTCGGGCACCGTCATCGTACGCACCAAGGATGGCCGCGAGCTCAAACATGCTCAGAAACACAATCTCGGTACCGACGAGCATCCGATCACCGAGGAGCAGGTTCAGGACAAGTTCATGAGCAACGCTACCCGCGCGGTTTCCACCGCACGGGCCGAGGAAATCCGCTCGCTCATCCTGGGCATCGAAGATCAGCCCGATCTCGACGAGTTCGACGCGGCGATCAGCCTGTCTTAGGGGAAACGCTTACTTCTTGAGAACGCCCGGACTTTCTTTCGTGTCCGGGTGCAGGAGCTTGTAGGTGCACTGACCGGTGGTCAGCAGCTTGTCGGTGTCCTTCTCGCGAATCCAGACATTCGAAAACAACGTGCTCTTGGTCATATGCGAGCGCCGGCCTTCGGCGACGATCACGTCGGCGGTGGTGCCGGCGATGAAGCTGGTATTCAGATTTATCGTGACCGATCGGCCAGCCCCGTCCGGGGTCCAGGCACCGCCGAGGAAGCCCGCAAGATCGACCAGCGACGCCAGCACGCCGCCATGGACCGAACCGCCGAGATTGCGGTGTTCCGGCTTCACTTCCAGTTCCACCAGCACGAATCCGTCGCCCCATTCGACGACCGTGTAGTCGAGCACTTCGTGGAAGGTGCCGCGAATATCCTCGCGTTTGAAGCCGAGTTCGGTCATCCCTTCGGCTCCTTATCTGGCGAGATGCCGGGCGCGTGGGTGGTGCCGGGGCGAAGCAGCTTGTAGACCCCTTGGCCGTTGGCGAGCAGCTTGCCCGTGTCGGGCTCGAAGATTTCCGCGTTGGAAAACAGCGTTCCCCGGGTCGCGTGCGCCCGCGTGCCCCGGGCATGCACCAGGTCGGTGCTGGTGCCGGAGATGAAATTGACGTTGAGATTGATGGTCACCGTCTTGCGTTCGCCGTCGGGTGTCCAGATTCCGGCCATATCGCCGGCAATGTCGATGAGCGACGCGATGACGCCGCCATGAATCGAACTGCCGCGATTGCGATGCTTCGGCTGCACCGGCATTGCGATCAGCGCGTGGCCTTCTTCCCATTCGAGCACGGTGTAATCCAGCACCTCGTGATAGGTGCCGTCGGTGCCTTTTCGCTTGTAGCCGCGTTTCGTCATAGCGGGCGGAGACATCGCGCGAATTTTATCTTGCGTCAAGGCGCCCTCTGGACAGGTGATCGCCGGGCGCTGTAACAAGACGCGTCCATTCAAGGGGAGGATTACACATGGCCGACACTTCGCGCGACAACGCCCGGCGCATCTTCTGGTTTAACGACCTTAAGACGCCGAACGTCCACGATGCGTTGTCGAAGATCGACACCGTCGTAGCCCACAAACTCTTTTTCGACGCGCCCGAAGATGAGAACTGGGCGATCATGGAAACTTGTCACGCCTACTGCATCACTGCGGCTCGGGACGAAGTGCCGGACCATTACAAAGGTCATGGAGAGTTGCTCGACCGGTGTCAGAATATACTCGTGCTGTCCTCCTCGGGCGCCGGATACGACCCGATCGACGTGGATGCGTGTACCGAGCGCGGCGTGCTGGTGGTCAATCAGTCCGGCGCGAATGCGGAAGCGGTTGCGGAACACGCGGTCGGCATGATGATGAACCTCACCAAGCAGATGCTTCAGACCGACCGGTCCATGAGGACCGAACGCGGCGTCAGCCGGGAGGTTTTCAAAGGCTGGAACATGGAAGGCAAGACCGTCGGCGTCGTTGGGCTCGGCAATACGGGCCGCAGGGTTGCGCGCATCTGCAAGCACGGCCTCAGCATGCGGGTGCTGGCCTACGATCCCTACATTTCGGATGCGGATTTCGAGGAGCGCGGCGCGACAAAGGTCGCGCTCGAAGAATTGCTGGCGCAGTCGGATTACGTGTCGATCAATTGCCCCTTTAACGAAGAGACGAAAGACCTGATCGACCGGGCCGAATTGGCGCTGATGCAGCCGTCGGCTTTCCTCGTCAATTGTGCACGTGGCGGCATTGCCAACGAGGAGGCCATGACCGAAGCGCTGGCCGACGAGCAAATTCGCGGTATCGGGCTCGATGTCTGGGATTTGGAGCCGCCGCCCCTCGATCATCCGCTGCTCAAGTTCGATAACATCATCGCCACCTACCACACCGCCGGCGTAACCGTGGAATCCCGGGAAAATATGGCGAATTGGAACGCCGATCAGGTCGTCGAAACGCTCAATGGCAAGCGGCCGGAACGGCTGATCAATCCGGAAGCATGGGATAAATTTTGCGACCGCTACGAAGCGATGTTCGGTGAGCGGCCGGAGGGGTAGCCGCGCTCTTGACCTCGCGTCGCGAATAGCTTTTGTTAACCAGAATAATGTGCCGCTAATGGGGTGGCGGCCTTAGCTATTTCTGGGGGATTTTATGGCTAGTATCGATACTTCCGACATCGACGTAATCGTCGTCGGCGCGGGTAATGCGGCGTGTTCATCGGCGGCATCTGCGGTGGAAAACGGGTCCAAAGTTTTGATGATCGAAACCGCGCCCGAAGACATGCGCGGCGGCAATTCCGCCTTCACCGGCGGCGCATTCCGGTTTTCCCATAACGGCGTCGACGATCTGATGGAACTCTGCCCAAGCCTGGCGGATGAAGATTTGGACAATATCGATTTCGGCACCTACACCCACGAGCAATATTACGACGATATCTTCCGCATGACCCAATACCGTGCGGACGGTGACATGTGCGAAATTCTGGTCACCAACTCTTTCGAGACTGCCAAATGGATGACTACGTATGGCGTCGATCTGATCCCCGCGACTGG
>DLVK01000086.1:0-6734 GCA_003444235.1 Rhodospirillaceae bacterium | reverse complement strand
CAGAATTTCAGTTTCGAGAACTCTCATTTTCTCGGCCTCGGCCCCTGTCTCATGGTCGTAACCGGCCAAATGAAGCACCCCGTGAACAGCCATATGACAAATATGATCGGCAAAAGTCTTTCCGTGGCGTTTCGCTTCTTCACCAATAATGCCATAGGCGAGGACGATGTCGCCTAACAAAATCGGCGCATTGTCTGCCTTCGGCGCCTCAACCTCTTCCGATACAAAGGAAAGCACATTGGTCGGCCGGTCTTGATCGCGATAAATCTTGTTTAATTCGCGCATATGCGCATCGCCAGTAAGCAGGAGACTAATTTCCGCCGTTTCTTCTGATTTGTTGATCCAACTCCAAGCGCATCTGGCAAGCGACGCAACTGATTCGAGTAATTCGTCCGGCACATCCTCCGCCAGCGTCTCGTCTACGCTTATATCGATAATGATTGAGTCAGCCATCGCGGTTCGTCTTCGCGGATTTTGAATCGCGCTTGGCATAAGCCCGCACGATTCCAGCCACCAATGGATGGCGGACCACATCGGCATCCGTGAAATTGACAAATGCTGCCTGACTGAAACCGTCCAACGTAGCCACCGCATCGGCCAGGCCAGACGGGCTTCTCGGCGGCAAATCTACTTGACTTAGATCGCCTGTCACTACCATGCGGCTATTCTCGCCAAGGCGGGTCAGAAACATTTTCATTTGTACCGGAGAGGTGTTCTGCGCCTCATCGAGAATGACAAAGGCGCTCGACAGAGTGCGTCCACGCATGAAAGCCAATGGTGCGATCTCGATATCACCGTTCTCAATGCGTTTTACTATCTGATCCGATGGCAGCGTATCGTGAAGCGCGTCGTAAATCGGACGGAGGTAGGGGTCGACCTTATCGCGCATGTCACCCGGCAAAAAACCAAGATGCTCACCCGCTTCCACCGCCGGGCGCGACAGAACAATGCGATCTACTTCACCTCGCAGTAACCGCTCAACGGCAAAACAAACGGCAAGATAGGTCTTGCCCGTTCCAGCTGGGCCTAATCCGAACACCAACTCGTAATTCGTCATCGCTTCGATATAGGTCGCCTGCAGAGGCGATCGCGGCGTAATTCGGCGTCGGCGAGTCTGAATCACCGGACCATCACCGGATTTTTGGCTATCCGGATGGCTCGCCATACGGAGCGCCGCATCTACTTCGGCCGCATCAACATTTTCACCGTCCTGAAGCCGTCGGTAGAGACGATTAAGAGTCTCGCACGCGATCGCCACCGAATCCGCCGACCCAGTTACCGCCAACCGATTTCCTCGACTAATTAGGGCCACGCCAAGCTTGTTTTCGATGCGGGCCAAATGTTTATCGTGCTCACCGAACAACGGCACTAACAGGTTGTTGTCGTCAAAATAGAGTTGGCGCGCGCTATCAGAAGATATGCCGGTCCGTTCGCTCAAAGGTACGCACCCTCGCGGGCTGGAACGCTTGGGTTTGGAACAACGGCATGCTCCAGCGCGCCGGAAAGACTATTTGCCATCGCCTGGTCCACGCGCACCTTTTCGAGACGGCCGATCAAACGCGCCGGCGCATTGACGTGCACAGGATGCATATAAGGTGAACGGCCGATTATCTGGCCCGAATGTTTACCGGATCCATCGAACAAAACATCCAGAACCGCGCCCGTTTGCTCCTTCAGAAAAGCGTCCTGTTGCGCGCGCAGCAATTGCTGCAAGCCGGAGAGGCGTTCTGTCTTGGCCTTTTCCTCAACCTGCACGCCCTTGTCCGCAGCAGGAGTGCCCGGCCGCGGGCTGTATTTAAACGAATAGGCCTGAACGAACCCGATTTCGTTGACCAGCTTCAGCGTCTGCGCGAAATCAACGTCCTCTTCACCGGGGAAGCCGACAATGAAATCAGAAGAGAGGACCAGGTCCGGACGAGCGTCGCGCAACTTCTCTACAATGCGCCTGTATTCGTCTGCGCTGTGACGCCGGTTCATGGCAGCAAGAATTTTATCCGACCCGGATTGCACCGGGAGATGCAGGAACGGCATCAATTGTGGCACCTCGCCATGGGCTGTGATCAGCTCATCATCCATATCCACCGGATGACTGGTGGTGTAGCGAATGCGCGCCAACCCATCGATTTCGGCAAGATGGCGAACAAGTCGTCCGAGCCGCCACTCGTTTCCCGTCGGCGATTCGCCATGCCAAGCATTAACGTTTTGCCCGAGCAGGGTGATTTCTCGCGCCCCATCGTCAACCAGCCGCCGGGCTTCGGCAGTAATTGAGGTTACCGAACGTGACTGTTCCGCGCCTCGCGTGTAGGGCACGACGCAAAAGGTGCAAAACCGATCGCAACCTTCTTGAATTGTCAGAAAACGCGATACGGTGCCCTGTTTACGCTCTTCGGCAAGGAAATCGAATTTGTCTTCGACCGGAAAATCCGTATCTACGATGCGCCGACCTGTCGTTGTCGCTTCTTCGACCATAGCCGGCAACCGGTGATAGGTCTGTGGGCCGAACACCATATCCACATAGGGCGCTCGTGCGAGAATTTCTCGCCCTTCGGCTTGGGCCACACAGCCAGCAACGGCAATTAGCATTTTTTCGTCACCGTTCCCGCGTTCGGATTTCAGATGCGCTAAACGACCGAGTTCTGAATAGACCTTCTCCGCGGCTTTTTCGCGAATGTGGCATGTATTGAGAATGATCAAGTCTGCCCCGTCCGGCGCCCCGGTTTGGGCATAACCCACCGGCGCCAAAAGATCTGCCATACGATCGGAATCGTAGACATTCATTTGGCATCCATAGGTTTTGATAAAAACCGATTTGCCCAAATTCAAATCCCCACCGGATACGCCCTGCGGAACCTCGTCCGGAGGGCGTGAAGGGCAACTGCAGTGATCATTTGTCGAACTTTTTCCAACAAATTGGTTTCAGAAGGCATTTTACCTGCAACTAAATCTACAGTTCCACATGTGAAATAGTCTTGCAAGACCAGCGTTATACCAAATCCGCCTCAGCAACGGATTCACCAGGCGATACAGCAAGCGCCCTTTCTGCGCGTCCCTGCAACGCTGAGGATAAGCCCACGGCCACCGCCCGCTCGCAATGTTCCGCCAATTCCTTGCGCGAAGCAAATTCGGCCATTTTTACCGGCGGGTGGAAAATTATGTCGATACCAAGCTGACCGGCGCCCAGCAACTGCCAGAAATGTCCGATCATATCCATATCCCCGTACCAAGCGAAAATTGGGCGCAACCGTCGACCCATCGCCATATCGTCCAGTTCGGTGTAACCGATAGTGACCGGCTGGATAGTAAGCGGCATACCATCAGCTTCCCATTCGGCAGCGCTAAAAAGTGCGCTTTTAAAGGGCCGAACGAATGTCCCGCTATTGCTGGTGCCTTCGGCGAACAGGATCAAACTGTCGCCCTCGGATAGCCGTTGAAACAGCTCTTCACGCTGAGCGCGGATTTTCCTTCGATCGCGTTCGATGAATACGGTCCTTTGAAGTTTGCAAAGGATGCCGAATAACGGCCAATCCATGATCTCCGCCTTGGCAATAAAAGTCGCGGGAAGAATCGAACCGACCGCGGGGATATCCAAATAGGAAGTATGATTGGCGACGTAGAGCGTCGGAACATCCATTGCGGGCTGGCCATGACATTGTACTTTCATGCCTATCGCCCACCGGCACCATTTGTGCCAGGTGTGACCCCATCTATAGCTCGATCGTAGACCCAACAATTGCGCAGGGCCCTGGACCAGGATGATAAACGCGAAAATGGAGAGCAGCGCGATTGACCGCCTGAGAGCGAGGAAGTGTGACGTTTGCATAGGAATTGCGGACGCTGGCCCTAAATCGAATGTAAATCCGAGCCGTCCCGTTCGAAATGTCGGGCGTATTTATCCGTGATCAGCTTCGTCTGTACTACAATACAAACATCCGTCGTATTGAATTGTTCGTCGATCACGGCACCGTCACCGACAAATCCGCCAATTCGTAAATAACCTTTAATCAGCGGCGGAACGGATTTGAGGCCTGCTTTACGGTCGATCTCATTGACCGAGATCCTGTTCATATCGACAAACCTGGCGGGAACCGCCCGCGGGCGAATTTCCGCCGGCGCCAAATGGTGGTGGTACAAATAGGATAAAGGCAATTTCAACGCATCCGGATCGCAGCCCGGCAAACTCGCGCAACCGAACATGATACGGATGTCGTGTGCGACGCAATATGCGGCAATCCCATCCCACAACAAATTAATCACCCGGCGATCACGATACGCCGCATCGACGCAGGATCTGCCCAACTCTAGAATTTCATCCGGCAAGGCCGTCAAAACATCAATGTCATATTCGTCAGACGAATAAAACGTACCGCAGGCCTGGGCTGCGTCTCGCCGGATTAGACGGTAGGTGCCAACCACCGATTCGGGACCGTCACCCAATTCTTTATCCAAAACCAGCAAATGATCTGCAAATTCGTCATATTGATCGAAATCTCTCTTCCGCAGCGCCATTTCCGCGGTAGCCTGGGCCTCCATTTCCTCATAGAAAATCCGGTAGCGCAGCGACAAAGCCGCATCGATCTCATCCCAATTCCGCGCCAAACGTACTGCCAGGCTACCTTTTTCGATCGCGAATTCCGCAGCCGCGCGCGCATATGCCGTGGTTTCAGGATCGAAAACAGATTGGGAGATCGATTGTGTCATGATCAAACGGTAACTCGGCGTTATTCCCAGTTTGGTCCACTATATATTACCATTTTGTGACAGTTTTCGTCTTGCTCCCCTTTTTTTTGTGAAAGGCCTACTGCGGAAATAAATTCAATATATGGTCAACGGCCCACCGAACCCGGAATTCCGCTACTTTTTCGCTAAATAATTCGACCGGGCTAGTGCGAAGATTCGCTGGATTCGCCGCCACTCCGCTCGATCGGATAATTGTGAGATCGTTCAAATTGGCTTCGAAAGGCTTGAAAATTTAGCATTCGCGGTCCTGTTTTTGGCGGAATCGCCCATAGATCGGGCCGCTATGGCTGCCGCTTCCGAGCCAAACCGAAAAACACCACAGAAAGCTGCGCGCCGCAGGGACGCACAGCCCGATTTACACGATTTTTCGGTATTCTAATGTATTAGATTTCGCTTCTACGCCGCGAACGAGTGCCGAGACCGATTTCCTTGGCCAGCCGGCTCCGCTGCTTGGCATAATTCGGCGCAACCATCGGATAATCCGGCGAAAGCCCCCAGCGCTCGCGATATTCCTCCGGCGTCATATTGTAGGCGGTTTTCAAATGCCGCTTCAGCATCTTCAGTTTCTTTCCGTCCTCCAAACAGACGATATAGTCCGGTGTAATGGACTTCTTCAGCGGAACCGCCGGCGTCGGCCGATCGGATGCTCCGCCGTCGATCCCACCGATCGCCGCCAGCGTCTTATAAATTTGTTCGATTAATCCCGGAAGATCAGAACTTGCGACTGTGTTATTGGAAACATGCGCGGCCACGATCTCCGAGGTATAACCAAGAAGATCTTCGCGTTTGACCTCTGCGGCCGAAGTCTCGGTCATCTTTCATTGCCCCTGTTTTTGTTTTGCCACTTTCGTGACTTGCCACCGGTAATTTACCGATCACACAATTCGCCAAATTATTTGATTTTCGGCTTTTTCAGAATTTCTCGGAAATTATAACCGAATGAGTCCCACTAATCACCAAGAAATGTCTGTAAAAACCATTGTAACAAGCAACGACGACAAACATCAAGGTATGGATACTGATTCATTACCAGCACCAATAATCTAATTTTACAGCATCGATTTCATGATCAATGCATCTACTAATTCACGGTTTGCGCGCCTGTAGTAATTTTTTCGCCGGCCGATTTCGACATATCCGAGTTTTTTGTACAGTTGCTCCGCTGCCGCATTGTCGGCACCTACTTCCAGGAATATCATTTTCGCACCGGCGGTGCGCGCTTGTGCAGATACGGCGGCCATCAAAGCTTGCGCAACCCCGAGGCGGCGAAAATCCGGCGCTACACCCACGCTCAGCACTTCCGCCTCTTCGCACACCACGCGCGCCAATAAAAACCCGGCTGGGTGCAACACCTCGTCCTTGGCACACTCCGCAAGCAACGCCCAGCAGCCGGAAGGTGCGAGAAGGTTCTCTATCGAAACCAGTGGCCAAGGTTCGTCGAAACTTTCGCCATATAAAGCTGCCACCACCGGCCAGTAAGGTCGGTCGGCATTGCTGATACGAATATCGGCCAATTCGATTCTCCGCTCTATTTCGTTGCCGGAAGCGTCACGCTCGGCGAACGTAAATAAAGCGGCTCCGCATCACCCAGAACACCATTCTGTAACCGCTCGGCAGCAAGAGCGACGAACTCCCCGGCTATCGGCATGATCGATCCTATGCTTTGGGAGTTCGGGCCGCCCGCCTCAGCCAGTGCCAGCGCCAACCGCTCCGCTCCATCGCCGACCAAGGTGACCGGTTCGGATGGCAAGTGGGCCAGCACTTGCTCTGCAGTCAGGGCCGACGGAGCCATCGCCGCAGTGCCTGCATGATCGAACAGCTGGATATAAAAGTCGTCCCGTTTTGTTTCGAGCGCGACAAGAAGTGGCGTCTTTACGGTTGGCGATTGCCAGTGAACCGCGTCGATTGTCGTCAGACCTATAATCGGTAGTTGGCGAGGTAACGCCAGTGCACGCGCCATGGCTAAGCCAATGCATACGCCTGTGAAGGTGCCAGGC
>DLVK01000165.1:0-2948 GCA_003444235.1 Rhodospirillaceae bacterium | reverse complement strand
CACGATATGGCAAGTGCCCGCAAAATCGCCGATCGCATCGCCATGCTTTATAAGGGTAAAATCATTTGGGCTGGACCGGTCGAGGAAATCGATCAGGCGGACAATGATTTTCTGAAACAATTCATACACGGCAATGCCGAAGGACCGATCGATTTTGAAACCCGCGTTAGCTAAGGGTGTAGCAATGCTAGGGACGCTCACGAGCCGCTGATGGCGAAAGCGAAAACCCGGTTTGTCTGTCAAAGCTGCGGCGCGATTCATCCGCGTTGGGTTGGCCATTGCGATGATTGCGATGCTTGGAACAGTATCGTCGAAGAAGCGCCAACCGAAACCGCGCCGATCGGCGGCAAAGTCGGTGCAAAAGCCTTCGCGGCCGGCGGGAAACCTATCGATTTCGTGAACTTGGAAGGTAATTCCGACGGCGCGCCGCGCCGGGTCACCGGGATGAACGAGTTTGACCGGGTCACCGGAGGTGGATTGGTCGAGGGCTCGGCGATCCTAATCGGGGGTGATCCGGGCATCGGCAAATCGACCGTATTGCTGCAGGTAACCGCTGCACTCGCGAAAGAGGCTCGCTGTATTTACATTTCCGGCGAAGAGGCAGTCGATCAAATTCGCCTTCGCGCATCCCGGCTCGGGGTCGCAACGCAACCGGTTGAACTAGCAACAGCAACCAACGTCGGCAACATCCTCGCCACGTTGGATTCCGATGACCGACCGGACGTGGTGGTCATCGATTCAATTCAAACTATGTATATTGAAGGGTTGGAATCTGCGCCCGGCACGGTAGCGCAAATTCGCGCTTCTGCGCAGGAATTGATCCGGCTCGCCAAGCGGCGAGGCTTCGCCCTGCTCTTGGTCGGACACGTCACCAAGGAAGGCGCAATAGCGGGTCCTCGGGTGTTGGAACATATGGTCGATACGGTGCTCTATTTCGAAGGCGATCGCGGTCATCAGTTCCGTATCCTCCGTTCCGTCAAAAACCGTTTTGGAGCGACCGATGAAATCGGCGTTTTCGAGATGACCGACAAAGGCCTCGCTGAAGTAGCCAATCCTTCGGCTCTTTTTCTTGCGGATCGGCAGGGTGAGGTTTCCGGCGCGGCGGTCTTTGCCGGCATCGAAGGATCGCGACCGATGCTTGTCGAAATTCAGGCTTTGGTGGCCCCATCGTCGCTCGCGACACCGCGGCGCGCTGTGGTCGGCTGGGATTCGGCCCGACTTTCGATGACGTTAGCCGTTTTAGAAGCACGATGCGGCTTGCAATTTGGTGGCAATGACGTCTATCTCAATGTTGCAGGCGGGTTACGGATCAGCGAACCGGCAGCGGACTTGGCGGTTGCCGCGGCATTGATCTCATCGCTCACCGGAGAGCCCATGCCGGAAAACATGATCGTGTTTGGCGAAATCGGTCTTTCGGGAGAGGTGCGCCCCGTTGGCCAGGCTGAAGCACGCCTCAAGGAAGCTGAAAAACTTGGCTTCGGCGCGGCCCTAACACCCACACAGTCACGTAAAAAGGGCCGGAAATCGAGCGATCAGCCGTTGCAAGTAACGGAAATCAATCATTTACGCGGTCTGGTCGAAAGGTTCGGCTCCGCTAACCTGAACATCCGCGCGATTGGGGAGTAACATGGACGGGATCGCGATTACCGATATCGTCGTTGCCATCGTCACCCTGCTATCCGCGCTGCTGGCCTTCGCACGCGGATTCGCAAAGGAAGTTCTATCGCTTCTGGGTTGGGTCGGAGCCATCGTCATTACGATATTCCTGTTTCCCTATGTCGAACCCTATATGCATGACTGGATCGGCAACAAATGGATCGCGCGAATCGCAACCGGTGTCGCTGTTTTCATTTTGGCGATGATCGTGCTTTCGATTTTCAGCAATTTCATCTCAGAAACCATCCAGGACAGCTCCATGAGCGGCCTCGACCGGGGGCTCGGCGTCCTGTTTGGTGTCTTTCGGGCCTGGGTCGTGCTTGCGGTGTTCTATATCGCAATCAGTGTCTTTTACGAAAAAGAGGAACATATCCCGGAAGACATTCGTGCGGCCAAATCCGCACCGGTGATCATGATGGGCGCGGACATACTTTGGTCCTTGTTACCCCAACGTTTGCGCCAGGACGCAGGGTCGGCAGCGCAATCGGTGAAACGTACGACCAAAACCGATTTGCTCAAAAAGGGCATCGATACGCTTGGCGACTCGAAGAAAAACCAAAAAGATTTCGAAAAACTGCTTAATCCTCGCCCCGCAGGCGAAAAAAAGCGTGAAAATACTGGTGGCTACGATACAAAGGACCGTAAAAATTTGGACGATCTGATGGAGCGTACGGTGCAATGAGCGTCACCACGCACCCTTTCGACGACGACCGTCTACACGAAGAATGCGCGGTCTTCGGAATTTACGGCCACGACGAAGCGGCCCAGCATTCGACGCTCGGTCTGCATGCGCTGCAGCACCGTGGTCAGGAAGCCGCCGGCATCGTCACCTATGACGGCGAAAGATTTCACGCCCATCGGGATCTCGGCCTGGTGGGCGATATTTTTTCTGACCCAGCGGTAATGCGCCGGCTCCCGGGCCACGCCGCGATCGGACACACGCGCTATTCCACCACCGGCGAGCCGATGTTGAGAAACGTGCAACCTTTGTTCGCCGATCTCGACTTAGGTGGGCTCGCAATCGCGCATAATGGCAATCTCACCAACGCGCGAACTATGCGCCAAGAACTCGTATCCTCCGGCTGCATCTTCCAGTCGACTACCGATACCGAAATCATCATCCATCTCATGGCGACAACCCAGGGCACGATCGTCGAGCGGCTCATCTCTGCTATTCGACGGATCGAGGGCGCCTATTCGCTGGTCACACTCACCAAGGAAGGTCTGATCGGCGTCCGCGACCCGCTCGGAGTGCGGCCATTGGTATTAGGTAAGCTCGATAACACCTATAT
>DLVK01000093.1:0-3678 GCA_003444235.1 Rhodospirillaceae bacterium | reverse complement strand
GTAGGGCAATGCCGAACCCCCCATCGCCCGAAATATTGGTAACGCGTTTGTCCGGATGAACGAGCTTCGCGGCCGCCGCCGCCGGAGCCCCCCAGCCCATGCCGCCGATGCCGCCCGACGCCAGGAGTTGGCCCGGCGCGGTCATGCGCAACAGAACGGTTGTGAAGATCCGGTTCGCACCGGCATCGAGGGTCAGATAGTCGTCCGGCCCAAGGAAGCGCTGCAACGCTTTGACGATATCCACCGGATGGACCGAGCCTTGCCGAGCGGTCATTTCAGGGAACTCGCCGTAGCCATTCGCTTTTTGAACCTTGGCGATACCATCGAGCCGCTGTTTTTGGTTTTTGGTATCGAGCCCGATAGCGGCCAGCACACCGAGCGCGTCGGCGGCATCCGCGGTGATGGCGAGATCGACCGGATAGACCCAGCCCGCGTTGCGTGGGTCGATGTCGACCTGGACTAGGGTTTGGTCGCCGGGCCGGATCATCTTCGGATCGCGGAATTTCGTGTAGTCCGGGCCCATGCTGGCGCCGACCATCACCACGAGGTCGGCGGCCTCGACCATCTTGTTCGCGGTTTTGCAGCCCCAATTCCCCATCATGCCGACCGCGTAGGGTGCCGTTTCGTCGACGGCGCCTTTGGCGTTGTAGCTAGTGGCGACCGCTATGCCCGCATCTCCGGCCAACTTGCTGATCGCCGCTTGCGCGTTTGCCGCCAAGACGCCGTTGCCGACGACGAAGACCGGCTGCTTCGCGCCGTCTATGAGGTTTGCTAATTCTTGGATCGCGTCTTTGTCCACGTTCTGGGGCGTGTACTTCAGATAACCGTCCAACGGATAGAGTTTGGGACCTGTTGTCTCGTCAATTTCCTCGCGAACGATACCGCTTTTCATGATCAGTGCCGCGGGCCCCGTGCGCGGTAACGAGGCATGTTTGAAGGCCATCTGCAGTCCGTAAACCGCTTCCGTTGGGTCGGTGGCATAGCAACAATATTTGGTGATGCCTTTGAGGGCACCTTTGACATCGGAGGTCCCGTACTCGCCGGTCATGCCTTGATAGACGCCGTACTGGCCGTACCCGCTATACTCCGAATCGTCGGTGAGGATAACCATTGGCGAGCCCGACATATGTGCTTCCATGATGCCGAACGCGCCGAGCGTCGAAGCAAACGGGCCTTGGCCCATGAAGATGCCCGGTTGACCGGTTAGCCGGCCCGTTACTTGCGCCATGACCGATGCCACGATTTCCGTCCGGCAAAGTAGAACGTCGATTTCGTCCTGGCGGTCGAAGAAGCGGTCCAACGTACGGCTGACGCCGAGCCCCGGCAGCGTGAAAACGCGTTTCACGCCAGCGTCTATCATTGTTTGAACGATGGCTTGGGCGGTGGTGGTCATGGCTCGCTCCTCGTTTGTTGCGCGCAACAATAAGCCAATTCAACGCTCGGTAAAGACCGTGCAGGGGCCTTGTTGTATGGTGGGCTCGAAGGAGATCGAAATGACATTCAAACTCTGGGGACGGCCTACATCGGCTCGGACGGAAAAGGTCATGTTGGCGCTCGCGGAGCTCGGCATCGAGCATGAGTATATTTTGTCGAGCGCGACCATGGGCCCGGATGGGTCGGTGGCCAAGGGCGGCAAGCCATTTGGTGTCGTCGATACGCCGGAATACCGCGCGATGAATCCCAACGGCACCGTGCCGACGATCGACGATAATGGCTATGTTCTCTGGGAGTCGAATGCCATCGTCCAGTATCTCGGAATGAAATATGACCCGGAGCTGTTTTTCGGGAACGATACGGAGACTTATGCGTCTGCGGCGCGTTGGTTGATGTGGGAAAACAACCAGCTGATCCCGCCGATGCACGATCTGGTCATGCATTTGGTGCGTTTGCCGGAAGACAAGCGTGAACCGGCGGAAGCGGAAAAGGCACGGCAAAAGCTGATCAAAGAATTCACCATCGTCGACGAGCAGCTCGGCAAAACCGAATATATCGCTGCCGACCGCTGGACCATGGGCGACATCCCGATCACCATCCGTTGCCACCGCTGGCATCTATTCGATATCGAACGTCCGGATATGCCGAATCTCGCGCGCTACTACGACGCGGTGAAAGCGCGCCCCAGTTTCGAGGCGATCGCCGACCCGGCGATGCATGTGGAAGGATGATTGGTACTTCTAAACCGTAGGCCCTTCGCCGGCGACCGTGGTGCGGTGGAGTATGCGTTTATGTTTGCTGGCGTCCCAGGGTCGGCCGCGATGTAGGACGGCCCGGTTGTCCCAGATGGTAAGATCACCATCCCCCCATTCATGCGCGTAGATGAATTCGTCCTGGGTGGCGTGATCGAGTAGTTGCTTCAATAGCGCTTGACCTTCCTCGTCGGGCATGCCCTCGATCCAGGTGGCGTGTCCGCCGGTAAAAAGTGCTTTGCGGCCATTAACCGGATTTGGGCGGATAATGGCGTGACGCACAGGCGGCAGGTTTTCTTTTTGCCAGTCCGATAGTTTGCCGCCGACCATTTTGCGTGTCGTGGCGAAATCATGGATCGCCACTTTATCCTCGAGGAGTGTCTTCAGATCGTCGTCCAGGGCTTCGTAAGCGCCCCGCAGGCAGGCAAATTCGGTCTCGCCGCCTTCGGGTGGCAGCACGCGCGCGTGCAGCATCGAGCAAAGTGACGGCACCGGCTTGAACGAGCTGTCGGTGTGCCAGATCATATTGGCAGACTGGTAGACCATCCGCTCGTCGTCGGGCGGAATCAGCGAGCCGTCCTTGTTCTCGTTATGCATGACCGAGATGTGGCGTGGTTTGCCGTCATTTGCGAGGTGAGGGGCCATCATTTCGAGCGGTCCGAACCGTTTCGAGAACTCGGTCTGCCGTTCGTCGTCGAGATCCTGGCTGGGAAGGACGATCACCGAATATTCCTCGAACGCGGCGCGCACAGCGGCGAAGTCATCGTCCGGAATGCCTGCGGCAATATCGATACCGTCTACGCGCGCGGCGAAAAGTGGGTGAAGTGGCGTAATTTCAACAGTCACTTTTTATCGATCTCCTTAGACGCCCGATTGACCAGCATCACCGAGACGAATCCGGCGATGGCGGAGAAAAAACAGAAAAACATCGTATAGACGGTCGCGATCGAGGCGACAGAGCCAAAAACCATTAGCAGAAAACCGACAATCAATGCGAGCCCGGCGCCAATCATTGAATCCTGCTTGCCGCTGACACTGCCCTTCAACAGCCGCCAGCCGCCGCGGGCAAAAAAGAAGAGGGGCAGCGAAATTGCACCGCTATATATCGCCGGAAGCAGAAAACCTCCGCCGACGAAGAACGTCAGATGCAATAGCCAGATGGTTTGCATCATCAGCAGCAATGCGGCGAAGAGTGCCAGCCAAGGGGCGAGGCGTAGCGGGTTCATCGTAAGTCTTCCGGTTTTTATCGGCAGCTTCACTATGCCATAGTGGACCGAACCAACAAGAGGGGGGATCGATGGGTGAACTCGACGGCAAAATCGTCGCCTTGACCGGTGGCAGCAAGGGCATTGGGCGCGCGACGGTAGAGCTATTCGCCAAGGAAGGCGCGACCATCGCGATTTGCGCGCGCACTCAGGGGCCGTTGGATCAGGCGGCGGATGAATTGCGCGAAAAACATGGCGCTCAGGTATTGCCGATAACCGCCGATATC
>DLVK01000385.1:4001-4188 GCA_003444235.1 Rhodospirillaceae bacterium | reverse complement strand
AGTGAATTTCAGCGGGACAGGGACCGGATCATCCACTCGATCTCGTTCCGCCGCCTGCGCTCCAAGACCCAGGTCTTCGTCGCGCCCGATGGCGACCATTACCGTACCCGCCTCACTCACAGCATCGAGGTGGCTCAGATCGGCAGGGTCATCGCGCGCGAATTGGGACTGGACGAGGATCTGACCG
>DLVK01000385.1:0-3704 GCA_003444235.1 Rhodospirillaceae bacterium | reverse complement strand
TGGGACTGGACGAGGATCTGACCGAAGCGCTCTGCCTTGCGCATGACATCGGGCACCCGCCCTTCGGCCATGCCGGAGAAAAGGCGCTGGAAGAGGCGATGAGCCATGCCGGGGGATATGATCACAATGCGCATGGCATCCGCACCCTTGCGCGGCTGGAAAGTCCCTATCCCGATCGCGTCGGGCTGAACCTGACTTGGGAAATGCTGGAGGGAATGGCGAAGCACAATGGTCCGGTCGAGGCCGCAAACTGGGCACTCGCTGAAGTCGACGGCGCCTTTCCGCTCGAACTGGGAGAATGGCCCTCGCTCGAAGCGCAGGTCGCCGCTGTCGCTGACGACATCGCATATGACAATCACGATATCGACGATGGCTTGCGTGCAGGCTTCCTCGATCTCGACGATCTGATGGAGCTCGATTTCCTGGCGGATCAGTTCCGCAAGGTCGAACGGCGCTTCCCCCACGTCACCCGCGACATTCAGCTGCGCGAACTGATCCGCAGCCAGATCGGGCTGATGGTGAACGACGTGATCGACCACACCCGCGCCAATGTATCAGGGATCGAGAATATCGGGCAAATTCGCGGCGCGGGCCGACAACTGGCCGGCTTCTCGCCCGATTTGGCGAACGAGGAACGGCGGCTTAAGAAATTCATGTATGAACGCCTGTATTATCATGCCGAACAGATCGCCACGGCAGAAAAGGCCCGCGATGTCGTGGCGCGGCTGTTCGTCGCATATCAACAGGAACCCAGCACGATGCCCGACGACTGGTTCGAGAGAATGCCGGTAACCGAACCGGAGAAGAGCCGACATATCGCGGATTTTATCGCGGGCATGACCGACCGGTTCGCAATCGACCAGTGCCGGAAAATCTATGGTCGTGCACCGGAAGGGCTATCCAATGTCTGATGTGCTGCGCCTCTGTCTTGTCGGGGCAACCGGCTTGGTCGGAGGCAAGGTCCTCGAAGCATGTGTGGGTAGAGAGGACGTCCGCATTCAGGCCGTTGCACGGCGCGAAGCCAACCTTCCTCATGGTATCAGGATTGAATACTTCGTTGCCGATCCTGCCAAATGGGGTGAAATATTTGAGGCTTTGCGTCCAAAGGCGGTCATTTGCGCACTCGGAACCACATGGAAAAAGGCAGGCGAGGACGAGGCGGCGTTTCGTGCCGTGGATCAAGATCTCGTGCTTCAGACGGCACATGCGGCGCTGGACAACGGGGTTGAGCGGTTTGTCCATATAAGTTCGGTTGGGGCAGACCCTGTGTCGAAAACCTTTTACCTCCGCGTGAAAGGCGAGGTTGAGCGTGATCTGACGCGGCTGCGTTTCAATCGTCTCGATATTCTGCGTCCCGGCCTGCTGGTTGGGAGCCGCGATAATGATCGTCGCACTGCAGAGCGGTTGGGCATTGCTGCCTCACCGATTGCCAACCTCTTCATGCACGGCAAATATCGGCAATATCGCGGAATTGACGCCGAACTTGTGGCGAAGGCTGCCCTCTCTCTGGCGAAGCGGGCCGCGCGGGGAAGGTTCGTCCATGATAACGACGCCATTATGCGGGCGGCTCATTCATTGCCGACGCTGGTCGAGGATTGAGAGACATCGAAATGTGGGACAATCTTTTCGCCGCAGCTAACATTCTCGCCTTGGTGATGTGGGCTGCTCTGATTTTCCTGCCGCGCTGGCCAGCATTCCTTTCGGCAGCCCTCTATCTGGGGGTGGGTCTGCTTTGCTTCACGTACACTGTGTCACTGGCGGGCGTACTTACCGGTTTCTTCGTATCGTCGGGGGGAAACTCGTTGGGTATGGATTTCGGCTCGATCGAGGGAATTCGGTCGATCTTTGCTACCGATGCCGGGGTAACTATTGGCTGGATACACTATCTCGCTTTTGACCTGTTCGTCGGCATCTGGATTGTACGGGATGCTGATGCGAAGGCGTTTGGGCGCCTGTTGCAGGCGCCCATTTTGTTCGCCACGTTTCTTGCTGGTCCCTTGGGACTGTTGCTTTGGCTGATCATCCGGGAACGACGAGCGCGGGCCGGTGGGGTAAGAAGCAATCTGCGAGTTCCTCGATGAGGATCGTATGAAACGCGTATCACCTGCAGCTGCTCGCAACTCCGCACCCATTGCCGATGTTCTCTCGAAAGAACTTCCCGAGATTGGGTCGGTGCTTGAGGTTGCTAGCGGCACTGGTGAACATGCGGTCTTCATGGCGCGCCGCTTCCCGTCCATTCAGTGGCAACCAACCGATCCGGATCCTGATGCTTTGGCGTCGACAGAGGAATGGGCTCATGAAGCAGGTCTTCCCAACCTTGAGCGGCCGTTGCTGCTGGATGTGCGTGATACGGACTGGCCGGTAGACAGAGCTGAAGCAGTCGTCTGCATCAACATGATCCACATCACTCCGTGGGCAGCAACGGCCGGACTATTCCGCGGCGGCGCAGAACTGCTTAAAGAGGGCGCTCCCCTGATACTCTACGGACCCTATCTAGAGAATGATGTCGAAACGGCACCTTCCAACATCGCATTCGACGCCGATCTAAGGCGCCGCGACAGCGAATGGGGGCTGCGGAACTTGGATGATGTGGATTCGGTGGCGAATGCGGCTGGGTTCGAGCGAACCGCTCGATTCCAAATGCCGGCAAATAACTTGGTACTCGTTTACCGAAAGAACGCTACCCCCAAAACCGAAACGCCCGCCGGTTAGGGCGGGCGTTACCTGACAACCAGTCGACTGGCCTCAGTTGATGGCTTCTTCTCCGGCACGACCGACGGACTGGATGTCCTCGCCCAAGCCCTTGACCGTATTGCAGCCAGCCACCACCACCGACATGGTCAAGGCAGAAATGAGAAGCGTCAGTTTTCTGGTCATTGAAATCGATCCTTAGTCGATCGCGTCTTCACCGGCATTGCCAACGGATTCGATATCCCTGCCGACACCCTTAACGGTGTTGCAGGCCGCTGCGGTCAAAGCGATCGAGGTTACGCCAAACGCGAGTAAGAGTTTCTTGATCATAGGTTTTCCTTCTTGAAGAACCTGTTGGTGGCCTTCGGAGGCTTAACAACGCCTTTCCATAATACGTGTTCCGTTCGGTAAAAGCTGAACGCCAGGCTTGGCGCTCTCTCCAATTCACACCATATGGCGCGCCGATGCACGAGTTTCTCACCTTCGCCAGCGACGCCGACATCCTTGCCATGTGGGGGGCGGGCTTTTTGATGCTGGCTCTTTTCACGCTTGTCATGGATCGCCGCCGAAACCGCCGCGCGCGCATAGATCGGATCGGCTGGATGCCGTGGACCGGTTTGTTTCTCACCTTCGCAGTCATAGGCGGGGGCCTGCTGGCAGTAGCGATACCCGGGATGTTGCGCGGCTAGACCTTAAAGGCAAGCTTCCAAATACGCTTGGTCGAAGCCGAACTGACGTGCTTTTTCGAGTGTGTAGGGGCGCAGACCCGAAGCCCGGAATTCGCCGATGATCTTGCCATCGTCGGTTTCGTCCAGATACTCGAACTTGAACAATTCCTGGGTGACGATCACGTCGCCTTCCATCCCGATCACTTCGGTGATGTTGGTGGTGCGGCGCGAACCGTCGCGCAGGCGCTTGACCTGGACGATGATATCGACGCTTTCGGCGATCTGGCGGCTGATGGCTTCCTTGGGGATCTTGATGTCGCCCATCAGGATCATGTTTTCCATACG
>DLVK01000154.1:0-4078 GCA_003444235.1 Rhodospirillaceae bacterium | reverse complement strand
CATGACAGAGGAAGTGCGTGGCGCCCTTTCAAAGGGGGGTGTGGTGCTACATGACCACGTCATTGTGGGTGGAGGGTCTTATGAGAGTTTCAAATCGCTGGGCCTGTTGTAAAATGCTAGCCGCAATACAGGGATGCGAAAAATGACCGCAAGCGCCCATAAAATTCACTCTTCCCATTGGGGAGCATTCGAGGCCGAGACCAAAGACGGCAAACTTGTCGACGTACGACCCTTCGCCAAGGATGCCCATCCGTCACCAATCATCGAATCCATGCCCGACGCGCTTTATGCGGATAGCCGGGTTCAGCAGCCGATGGTTCGTAAGAGTTGGCTCGAATACGGCCCCGGTGCAGCGACCGATTTGCGCGGCGCCGATCCGTTCGTCGCAGTCGAATGGAATGAGGCAAGCCGTCTCGTCGCCGACGAGTTGCAGCGGGTCAAAGATGCTTACGGCAACGAGGCGATTTTCGGCGGGTCCTATGGTTGGTCCAGCGCCGGGCGGTTTCATCACGCAAAAACTCAACTCAAGCGCTTTCTAAATCTGTTCGGCGGGTTCACCGATCAGGTCTACAGCTATTCCAACGCGGCCGGGCACGCGATCCTGCCGCGCATCGTCGGCCATGGCGGCTATGGGCCGTTCAGTTCATGGGACGGGATCGCCGAACATACCGAACTCTTCGTGGCCTTCGGGGGCGTTGGCCTCAAAAACACCCAAGTGGAGCCCGGTGGCGCCGGTGAACACGCGACCCACAAATGGCTTCCGGTCTTGAAGGAAAAAGGCGTCCGTTTCGTCAATGTCGCGCCCTGTCGCGATGACACGGCGGAATATCTCGAAGCCGAATGGTGGCCGGCCCGACCCAACAGCGACGTTGCGATCATGCTCGGCCTTGCCCACACGCTGGTCGAAAATGATCTCCACGATGCGCCGTTCCTGGCCAAATACTGCAACGGCTTCGGTAAGTTCCTGCCATATTTATTGGGCGAAAATGACGGCGTTCCAAAATCGGCCGAATGGGCAGCCGAACTTTCCGAGATTCCCGCTGAAAAAATTCGCTCCCTCGCCCTCGAGATGGCGGAAAAGCGAACCATGATCGGTTGCGCCTACGCGCTGCAACGCGCTGATCACGGGGAGCAGACCTACTGGATGACGATCACTCTCGCCGCAATGCTGGGGACGATCGGAATGCCCGGATGCGGGTTTGGCTGCGGCTATGGCAGCATGAATGGTTACGGCAATCCACGCGTCGACTTGCCGGCGCCGACCATGATTGCCGGCGATAATCCGACCCGGAGTTTCATCCCCGTCGCCCGCATATCCGATATGCTGCTCAACCCTGGCGCGCCCTATCAATTCAACGGATTGGACCGGCATTATCCGGACACGCGACTGATCTACTGGTGCGGTGGCAATCCGTTCCACCACCATCAGGACTTGAATCGTTTGCTCGAGGCCTGGCGAATGCCGGATACCATTATCGTTCACGAGCCCTGGTGGACGTCGACCGCGCGGCATGCGGATATTGTGCTGCCGGCAACGACGACAATGGAACGCAACGATATCGGCGCTAGCGGACGCGACCGTTTCTGGATGGCGATGGAACAACTGGTCGAACCCTTGCATCAGGCGAAAAACGATTTCGATATTTTCACGTCAATTGCCGAGCACCTAGGATTCGAAAACGCATTCACCGAAGGTCGCGATGAACGCGAATGGATTCGACACATTTACGATGTGGCGCGCCAACAAGCGGCAAAGAAAAAGCTCACGCTCCCCGACTTCGAAGATTTCTGGAACGAGGGCTACGTGGAAACGCCTGTACCGGACGAGCCCTTCGTAGCGATGGCCGATTTCCGCGCCGATCCGAAAAAGCACAAGCGCAGTACGCCGAGCGGCAAGATCGAAATATTTTCAGAGACGATCGACGGATTCGGGTATGACGATTGCCCCGGACATCCGGTCTGGCTCGAACCGAAGGAATGGCTGGGGAGTGAAATCGCCAGCCGGTTCCCTCTGCATATGGTCTCCAATCAACCGCGCACCCGGCTTCACGCTCAGATGGACCACGGCAAACTAAGCCGCGAAAGCAAAATCCAAGGCCGCGAACCGGTCCGCTTAAGTGTGGAAGACGCCAACGCGAGAGGGATCGAGAATGGCGATGTCGTGAAAATCTTCAACGACCGCGGCGCATTGCTCGCAGGGGCTCTGATTGTCGATACCGTGCGGCCCGGTGTCGTCGAACTCTCCACCGGTGCCTGGTACGACCCACTGGAACCGGGAAAGATCGGCGCACTCGATGTGCATGGTAATCCAAATGTACTTACACCCGACCACGGCACGTCCAAGCTCGGCCAAGGCCCGAGCGCGCATTCGACGCTGGTCGAGCTGGAGAAATTCGACGAGGAGCTGCCGGAAATTACAGTGTTTCGGCAACCCACAAATGCCTAAAGATTAGACACATGCCTAAATAATTGTCATATTTGTTGAAATTTAATTAGCCCTAAACGTCACGAAATCTAAATACTTCATTAAAAACAAAGCCTTATGTGTTGGCACGCAAGATGCTAATCAACACACAGGTGTTACGTCTCCAAATTCGTCCGGTGACGTATCTAACGGAGAGGAAGTCCTACAAGACTTAGTTATTCGACGATGAAAAAGATCGAAGCCATTATCAAACCGTTCAAGCTGGATGAAGTAAAAGAGGCGCTGCAAGAGGTCGGGATCCAAGGGATCACCGTTCTCGAGGCGAAAGGGTTCGGCCGTCAAAAAGGCCATACGGAACTCTATCGCGGCGCCGAATATGTCGTCGATTTTCTGCCGAAGGTGAAACTGGAGGTCGTACTCGACGATGGGGATGTGGAACGCGCCGTCGAGGCGATCAAGACCGCAGCAGAGACTGGGCGGATCGGCGACGGCAAAATTTTTGTCTCGGCAATTGACGAGGCGATCCGTATCCGTACGGGTGAACGCGGAAGCGAAGCAATTTGAAGATTTCATAGGATGCAGACGCGATGCGATTTCCCCGAACGCACCCCACTAACCAATCACGGCCGCTGAAACTTCCGGACGGCTATCCCATCAATCCAAATCCTAAAGTAAGGGGTTCAACCAACCATGTCTGATGCAGATAAAGTACTAAAAATGATCAAGGATAACGACGTGCAATACGTCGATTTCCGGTTCACCGACCCGCGCGGAAAGTGGCAGCACACCGCACAACACGTTTCCACCGTTGATGCCGATCTGCTTTCCGACGGCATCATGTTCGACGGCTCCTCTATCGCAGGTTGGAAGGCGATTAACGAGTCCGATATGAATTTGGTTCCGGATCTCTCGACCGCGACGATGGACCCGTTCACCGAACAGCCGCAGTTGATCCTGTTCTGCTCGGTCGCGGAGCCGACCACGGGGCAACCCTATGCCCGCTGCCCACGCGCGACCGCCGAAAAGGCCGAGGCCTATCTGAATTCGACCGGAATCGGAGACACCTGTTTCTTCGGACCGGAAGCGGAATTTTTCTGCTTCGACGACGTGCGTTTTCAGACCGACCAGAATCATTCGTTCTATTCGATCGACGAAAACGAAGGACCTTACAACTCCGGCACGGAGATGTTCGAAGGTAATATCGGCCATCGCCCGAAAGCCAAGGGTGGCTATTTCCCGGTCCCGCCCGTGGACAACAATACGGACGTCCGCGCCCGCATGGTTACGACTCTGACTGAAATGGGCGTTCCGATGGAAAAGCATCACCATGAAGTGGCTCCATCACAGCACGAACTCGGCATGCTTTTCGGCACGTTGCTGCGTACCGCGGACAACATGCAGCTTTATAAGTGGGTCGTGCATATGGTGGCGCATGAGGCCGGCAAGACGGCGACCTTCATGCCGAAACCGGTTTACAACGACAACGGCTCAGGCATGCATTGCCATCAATCGATCTGGAAAGACGGCGATACCACTTTCGCCGGCAACGGTTATGCGGATCTTTCCGACACGGCATTGCATTACATCGGCGGCATTATCAAACATGCACGTGCGATCAATGCATTCGCGAACCCGACCACCAACAGCTACAAG
>DLVK01000295.1:0-10027 GCA_003444235.1 Rhodospirillaceae bacterium | reverse complement strand
CTGATAACGATCTTGCAGAGCCACTTAAGCGCCTTTCCGAAATTACAGCCGATCTACAAGACAGCGTGCAGCGCACACGCCGCCGACCGATCGGAGATAGTTGGGCTGGATTACCTCGAATGGTGCGGGATTTTTCGATCGAGCTCGGAAAACGAATCGATCTCGAGATGATCGGTGCGGAGACCGAAGTGGAGCGACGCGTCCTAGCGCAGATGCGCGACCCATTAGTTCATATGGTTCGTAATTCCGGCGATCACGGCATTGAGTTGCCGCAGGATCGCCAAGCCGCCGGAAAGCCGGAAGCGGGCAGGATCACGTTGCGGGCATTTCAGGATGACAGCAATATCGTGCTTCAAATTGGTGATGACGGGCGCGGGTTCGAAACGGAGCGGATTGGCCAAAAGGCAGTGGCTTTGGGACTGATTTCGGCCGCCGAGCTGGCATCGCTTGGCGAAGACGAGATACATGATTTCGTGTTTGAGCCCGGCCTTAGCACCGCCTTGTCGGTGACGGCGATTTCGGGACGTGGCGTTGGAATGGATGTGGTGCGCGACAATGTCGAGGAGCTGGGCGGTACCGTAGAGTTGGAGAGCGTTGCAGGGGAAGGCATGACTGCGACGCTTCGAATTCCCTTATCGGATAGTATCGGTGGTGCACTGGTTGTGGCCAGCGGTGGCATACGGTTCGCGCTGCCGCAAAACGAAGTGGTCGACACTCTAAGTTTGAATAATGGGAGTGGGCACAGGCTTGAAGATATAGACAGCGGTCCCGTACTGGTTATGCCGGACGATCGGCGTTTGCCTGTCATTCGCTTGAACGAGATGCTCAAAATCAACACGCCCGTTTCCGGCGACGGTACCGTGATCGTGACCAATGCAGGTGAGGCGGAACTTGGAATTTTGGTCGATAATATCGAGGAAAAAGAACAATTTGCCATCCATCCGGTGCCGCCTGTGTTAAGGCATCTGGACGTGTTTTCCGGCGTCAGCGTCCGGGCCGATGGATCGGTAGTGTTGATGCTCGATACCGCCGTTCTGGCGCGTCGCTAATGACAAGCTGCCTCGTCATCGACGATTCCCGTGTTATCCGTGCGGTTGCCCGTCGAATTTTGGAAACACTATCCATTCAAGTGGGTGAAGCGGAAGATGGGCAAGCCGGCTTGGCCGCATGCAAAGAAAAGATGCCGGATGGCGTACTGCTCGATTGGAATATGCCGAATATGGACGGTATGGAATTCCTGCAGGCTTTGCGGCGCTTGCCGGGCGGAGATCAGGTCAAAGTGGTGTTTTGCACGACTGAGAATAATCTCGCCCATATCGAAAAGGCAGTAGCTGCTGGTGCTCAGGAATATGTAATGAAGCCTTTTGATCTGGAAATTCTGCATTCAAAATTTTCTCAGGTCGGTCTTCTGTGATGACCCCAGCTAATGGATAACTCGGATTTCAATTTCCTTGCCGACCTCGTGAAGCGTCGATCAGGCATGGTGCTGAGCGAAGACAATGCCTATTTACTCCAAACCCGGCTACAGCCGGTACTCCGTCAGTGTCGAATGGTTGCGATCGATGATTTAATGCAGGATTTGAAACAGCCAGATAATGAGAATTTGGCGCGTATGGTGACCGAGGCGATGGCCACCAACGAGACGATGTTCTTTAGGGATGCCGAAATTTTCGATCAGTTTCAGAACATGGTTTTGCCGCGTTTAATCGAAAGTCGAGATGAGACCAGGTCGATCCGGATTTGGTCTGCAGCCTGCGCGTCTGGACAGGAACCTTATTCGCTGGCGATGATTCTGAAGGAACAGTTCGACGAAATTGAGGATTGGACCACGGAGATTATTGCTACCGATTTGTCCAGTTCACTGCTGGAAAAGGCACGCGCTGGGCTATATAGCCAGATTGAGATTCAGCGCGGCTTGCCGATCAAAAAACTGACGCGGCATTTCACTCAATCGGGAGACCAGTGGGAAATCGATGCGTTGCTTCGCGAGATGGTGCATTTCGGGGCGCTCAACTTGATGGGAGACCCCTCGACCGTGGGCAAATGCGACGTAATATTTTGCCGTAACGTATTAGTTTATTTCGACCTGCCAACGAAACGTAAAGTCCTGTCGGGACTGGCGTCCTGTCTAGCCGAGGACGGTGTATTATTTTTGGGTAGTGCGGAAACCGTGCTTGGTGTCAGCGAGTTATTTAAGCCATTGGCGACAGGACGCGGCATGTATGTACATGCGGCGTCTGCAGAACAATCGTCAGCGTAAATTTTGCAGGGTTACTCGGCTGCCGCCACGTCGGCCGATAGATCAGGCATTTGCTCGCGCAATACGTAGCCTCGGCCCCAGACGGTTTCTATATAGTTTTCGCCACCGGTGGCCTTTTCGATTTTTTTGCGGAGCTTGCAAATAAAGACGTCGATAATCTTGTGCTCCGGTTCGTCCATGCCGCCATAGAGGTGGTTTAGGAACATTTCTTTAGTGAGCGTTACGCCATTTCGCAGGGCAAGCAATTCCAAAACACCGAATTCCTTCCCGGTAAGATGTAAAGCGGTCCCATCTACTTCGGCAACTCGGGCCTCAAGATTGACGGTGAGACGTCCGCATTTGATTACCGATTGCGAGTGGCCTTGCGAGCGTCGAACGATAGCTTGAATCCGTGCCGATAGTTCGCGCCGGTCGAAAGGTTTGGTCAAATAATCGTCCGCACCGAATCCGAGGCCCTTCACTTTGTCGTCCGGTGCATCCAGCCCGGATAGGATCAGGACCGGTGTACTCACTTGTGCTTGTCTTAGGCTCTGCAGTACCTGGTAACCGTCCATATCGGGCAGCAATAGGTCGAGTAGTATGATGTCGTACTCGTACAGCTTACCGATCTCGAGGCCATCCTCGCCCAGCGGAGCCACGTCCAAAATATGGCCTTCGCCTTTGAGCATAAGTTCGACGCTTTTCGCCGTGGTCGAATCATCCTCGATCAAGAGAATACGCATCTAGAAGTCCTTTGTTTCACAATGAATTGCCCGTTAATAAAGGTTAACGGGAAAAGATTAACAAATTATTAATTTTTGTTAATCGCCGCATTTCCGATTGAGTTTCGTGACTGTTAATCAGGGGAATAGATCGTGGTGAGGTGGTGGATATGCTATATCTATAGCCACGGTGATTCGTCTGAATGAATGACATTCTTGAACATGTAATTGATGGTGTATCTCGGCTCGACGAGCTTAAGCTCTACGGTCGGGTGAAAGCCATACAAGGCATGCTGATCGAAATCGAAGGGCTCGGCGAACGCCTTTCGGTCGGCGAAAGATGTCATCTCGAGGTCCGCGACAAACCCGCGGTTGCCTGCGAAATTGTCGGATTTCGGGACAATCGTGCGTTGGCGATGCCTTTTGGGCCGCTCGAGGGCGTAGGCTTAGGCTGCCGGGCGTTGGTGGGCGAAAGTCAGCCAGTTGCCTATCCCGATGAAAGATGGCTTGGCCGGGTAATCAATGCATTTGGCGAACCGCTCGACGGCGGTGCCCCGATTGTCAAAGGGCAGGCTGCATACCCACTACGTGCGTCACCGCCCCCTGCTCATCAGCGCCAACGTGTTGCCGGTAAAATCGATCTCGGCGTACGCGCGATCAATACCTTTATCACTTGTTGCCGCGGCCAACGGATGGGTATTTTTTCCGGTTCCGGTGTCGGCAAGTCGATTTTGATGTCGATGCTATCGCGTTATTCGACCGCCGATGTAATTGTGATCGGGCTGATCGGTGAACGCGGTCGCGAGGTCAAGGAATTCATCGAAGAGGATTTGGGGGAGGAAGGACTGGCGCGGAGCGTCCTCGTCGTGGCGACATCGAATGAATCGGCATTAATGCGTCGTCAGGCGGCCTATATGACCATGGCGGTGGCGGAATATTTCCGCGATCAAGGTCGTGATGTGCTTTGTCTCATGGATAGCATCACCCGATTTGCCATGGCGCAGCGCGAAATCGGTCTGTCCGCCGGTGAGCCGCCGGCAAGCAAAGGCTACACGCCGACGGTGTTCGCGGAAATGCCCAAGCTGCTGGAACGTGCAGGCCCCGGTACCGGTATGGGTAGTATTACAGGCCTATTCACGGTTCTGGTTGAGGGCGACGATCACAACGAACCTATCTCGGATGCGGTGCGCGGGATCGTTGACGGTCATATCGTGCTTGACCGTGCAATCGCCGAACGCAACCGTTATCCGGCGATCAATATTCTTCGCAGTGTTTCGCGAACTTTACCGGCGTGCAATTCCGAGATCGAAAATCAAATTATCGACCGTGCCCGAAGTTTGATGGCGGTCTATGAGGACATGGCGGAGTTGATCAGGCTCGGCGCTTATCGCCAGGGTAGCGACCCGGCTGTCGACGAAGCCATTCGGTATTATCAGGGTATGGAAGATTTCCTCCAGCAGGGAAAACTGGACCAGTCTTTCCTTGAAGATGGATATCGTCAACTTGCGGAAATTCTTGAAATGTCGGTCCAGGAAACGCCAACTGAGCCTGAAGCGCCTGTTGGCGAAGAGCCCACCGATGCGGCCATGATAATTCCGGGCCCCGACCTCACGCAGGCGACGGCCCAGGCATCTCCCGCTGAACCGCCTGCGCCCGTTGCCGAAAACGACTCAGTAGATGTTGACGAAGAAATCACCGAACCGGAAGAAGTGCCAGTCGTTCCGGCGGACCCGGAGGATCAGGTGACGATTTCGTCACAACCGGAAGCCGGGGCAAGTGAGGAACCGGCGACGTGAGCGCAATTCAGAAACTGATCCGGTTTCATCGTTTTCAATTGGACGAAAGACGGCGCGGCTTGAAGCGACTTGAGGACGAACTTGCTGCGGCCGAGGAAAAAGTTGTGGCTTTGACTGTACAAATCGAAAAGGAAAAACTCTTGGCCTCGCAAGATTTTCAAGCGAGCCGGGATTACGGTAATTTTATCGAAGCGGCGCTCGAACGGTTAAAGGCCATGGAGGGGGAACGAGAAATTGCTGCGGGTCGTGTCGATGCGGCGCGCGAAGAGGTTCGGGAAGCATTCGCTGAAGTGAAAAAATACGAGATAACCCAGGCGAACCGTGATGCGGAAGCGGCGCGGGAGACAGAAAGGCGCGAACGAGTTGAGCTTGACGAGATAGCGCTCAACAATCATCGCCTTCGTCGGTAAGCGCAATTACCCGGCCATCACCATTGGCTAAGACGTGCAAGTAGCGGTGGGTTATCCCATTTCGGCTGCCGATCTTCCGCAAGCACCCGATGGCCATGTTCGGTGCCGTCCGTTGTCCGTTGTACCGTGATTTGAACCCAACGTGGCACAACTTCATTGTTGATATCGTCGAGAATAGCGAGCGCTAGAGTTTCGAGATTATCCCAATGTTCCAAGTCCAACGCCGATAGATATGCGGCAAAGCCGTTCGGTTGTAAGACAAATTTGTCGGGTACGTAGAAAATTCTCACTGACGCATCTGTGGTCTCTGCGTCTCCGTTCAAGGTCACTAGATAGTCGGCAGCAGTCTCGGGGTTGGTGTCGGTCACCAAATGGGCGCGGCGATTAAGTCGGTTGTCGATATTTTCGGATGTTACGGGTGGGCTGCTCATACGGTTATGCCTTTCGCGGACAGGCCTGCATCCGCAAGGGGCGCAGTTTCGAATTCCTTGGTTTCGCGATAGGCGAGGGTGCCGGCAAATCCTAACGCCGACAATGTGTCGATATAGATTTCGTTTATCCGATTGCGCATGTCATCGGGGACCGGATGCTGTGAGTTCATCACCAAATCTATATTCTTTTTGCGAGCCCGACCGTCGAATTGGACTTGCCCCAGTCGTTTTAACAATACTTCAATTATAAAGCGGGTCGTCGAATCTTCAGGGTCTTCTTCATCTTCGTCGTCCTTCTCGTCACGTACGAAAAGTTTGATCTGTTCGAGCCCTGTATGCGTCAAAAGCGGGATCATGAAACTGCGCCATTCCTGGCCGGGTCGGTCCGTAGCCAAACGCTGTAGCTGACCCGCATCCTCTTGCAGGCGCCGGAATAGATCTCCGTTGCGTTCGAGTGCCCGGCTTGCCTCTTCTCCGAGCAGCCGCCGGACATCGCCCGACGTTATGGCGGACAGGAAAAACAACAACGACGCGGTGAGCTGCGCGCCCGGTTGTGGAATATTTTGAACCAGTGATTGGGTCGCTGTCGGGTTCGCTGTCTGAACGAATTGCAATGCGTCGCGCAATGCCTGCCATTGTCCATGTAAACTGGACGATTGCAGGTCAGCACCCGCCGCATGTCGAGGAGCACCAATGAGTTCCAAGGAAAGTCGTGTTCCGACCGGTATCGGGCTCCTCGTTTCGAGTGTCAAAACTCCCGATTGGCTTTGGAAGACGGGCCGTCCGTCGACGGTTGCACCGGTGACGATACCGTGAAGTGCCGGATTGCCAGCTGTCGGGATAGTGGAGGTCGAACCGGGTGGTGTGATCGAAACCAGTTGCAATGAGACGGTTGTGCCCGTGGGTAGTGGCAGGGGAGTTGCGGCGCTACTGCCTGTGGTCGCTGCCGTTTGCGATGCAGAGCCCGCAGTTGCCGCCGAACGGGCGGTTGCTGTGTTGGTAGAGGTGGTTGCTGCTTCGGTTGAGGCGGACACGTGCCCGGTCAATTGTGCGCCGGGTGCAATTATCCCAGATACATTGACCGGCGTTGCGCCACTGGCACTAGGGGGAGCAGTAGGGGCTGCCTGGGGCGCAGACTGAGTTGGTGTCGGCGATTGTGCATGTATCAGCAATTGTGGGTTTGCGCCGCCGGATTGCACTTGGACCGTCACCGGCGTGCCGGGTGGAAGATTAAGCGGAGATTGCAGCAATAGCTGGCCTGCCGGCAATTGCACCGTAACCTGTCCGTTAGCAGGGTTGCCAAGGATGGTACCGGTCAAGGACTGACCACTTTGTAATGTAGCTTGGCCGGGCGGCAGCCGTACCAAAGTCGCATTTTGCGCCGCTTGCGACTGCTGGGCCGCGGATTGGGCCGGACCGACCGGCGGTGTTTGGATCGGTCCACTCATATCAATTCGTTAATTTGCGCGCGATGGCTTCGATATCGGTCGCGGCCTCTGAAGTGGGGAACCGCGTCAACAACGGCATTTGGTTGCGAATAGCTTCGCGCACCTTGTTGTCGCGCCGAATGATACCTGCGAGCGGTGGCGCTTTATTGAGGAAATTCTTACAGGCGCTTTTTAGCGTGTCGTAGGTATCCATACCGCGGGCCTTACTTTCGGCCATGTTGACTACGATCCGAATGTCCGCGTTCGGTTGTTCGCCATAGGTTAGTTTGATGAAAGCGTAGGCATCCGTAATAGCGGTCGGCTCGTCGGTGGTAACGACCAAGCAGTGTTTGGCACGAAGCCCGAGCACGCGAACGGTTCGGTCAACACCTGCGCCAAGATCCATAATGATCCGGTCGTAGTCCGACTCCAGATCGAGCAAATTGTCTCCTAGCGCTGCGAGTCTTTGGCTCGGCAGTGTCGACAGTGTACCCGAGCCCGAGCGGCCGGCAATGATATCGAAGCCTGCATCGGTGAATTTGGTGATGGATTGTTTCAAGGTCATCTTGCCCGCCAAAACAGATGCGAGATCCTTTTCGGGTAGCAGACCCAGTTGGATATCAACATTGGCAAGACCGAGATCGCCATCGAACAATAGCGAATGCTGGCCGATCCGACTGAAGGCATGTGCCAGTGAAACGGCGAAAACCGTCTTGCCGACGCCGCCTTTTCCCGAAGCGACGGCAATTACTCGGTCGCTTGTGGCTATGTCGGTCGTCGAGGATGGTACCATTTCGAGGGCCATAACTTGTCTATCCAATCTATTCTGAGCCGGTTGCTTGGCGCATTCTGGCCTCCGGGGACGGCAAGACCGTGCCGTATACGGAGTCTGAGAGCAAAAGCTGGGCCAAGGCCACCGGGTTCAAAGATTTTAACCCATCAGAGATTGCAGGGCATACGCCAATATCGCTTAAAACGAGTTTAAATTGAGACGCCACGGTGAGCAGAGTTCCCAAGCGTCCGGTAAGATCGAGGCCAGTTGCAGCCAGGCGCTTCGGTGCGATGGGGGCGAAGGCCTCGGTTAAGCCACAGGCTTCTTGCGCATCGAGTATACCTGGCAGAACCAGGATCGTTTCCCCGTCGACGGCGTCGGAGAAAGCCCGCAGGCGAGATATTTCGCCTTCCGAATAGGGGGTTGGTGCTGGTGGTATCGACCAAGGTTAGAGTCCCATTTTGGCGCTGATTGACACGCTCGGTAAGGGTTGCAGGGTCGTCTACGATTTCTGCGATTATGCCGAGACGTTCACCGTAACTTTTGAATTGTTCGATCGCGCCGGCGCGAAGGGTATCGGTGGTGATCAGCTTTACCGGGACTTGTTCGAGCAGGGCTGCGGCGGCGAGCTTGGCGATGGTGACCGTCTTGCCGCTACCGGGTGGGCCGATGAAAATCAGCGGCCCCGAATGATCGCGCTCACCAAGCGATTTGAACGCGAACATCATATCGAGTGCACTGGCGAGTGCTACCGCCGGGTCCTGTTGGTTCAATAATGAAATCGAACTAAGGATTTGATCGGAAAGGCCAATGGGAGTCCCGTGCCGGTCGAGCGCTTCGCCGATGAGATCGATGAGATCGAGCGCAGGTTCCGGCGACAAAATGGTTTCCGGATCTTCTTGTTCAACCGCTGCGGTGATTCGCACTCCGCCGCCATTATCGTCCTCGTTCGTCGAAACGATAATCGCGTTCGCACCGAGGCTTTCGCGAACCAGTTCCATCGCTTCCGCCATCGTCTGGGCTTGGAAGTTTTTCAGCCGCATTACCGAGCCTCGTTTTCGGCGCTTTGGTTAGATCCGATCTCTCTAAATCTGATCCAATGTTTTGATGCGCGCTTTCGGGTGAATTTCATTCTGTGACATTACCACGGTTACCGGCCGGAAGCGCTCTACTACCGAGCGCACGAAGGGACGGATTGCCGGGCTCACAAGCAGGACGGCGGTTTCGCCTTGCATCGCGTGCCGTTCGAAGGTGGTACGCACGTCATTGATAAATTGCTGTAATTGGCTGGGCGCCATGGATAGTTGTTTTTCATCGCCTTGGCCGACGATCGATTCCGCAAACGCCTGTTCCCAGTCGGGCGAAAGCGTGATCAACGGAATGAAACCTTGCTCGTTGGTCGCCGCATCGGAAAGCTGTCGCGCCAGCCGGGCGCGCACATGTTCCGTTATCTGGCCGATATTGCGGGTATAGCCGGTGGCTTCGGAAATACCTTCGAGGATGGTTGGCAAATCGCGAACCGAAATACGTTCGCTCAGCAGATTTTGAAGGACCCGCTGAACGCCGCCGACAGAGATTTGGTTTGGAATCAGATCGGCAATCAGTTTCTGCTGCGGCTGATCGAGTTCGTCCATCAGTTTCTGCGTTTCTGCGTAGGACAGGAGCTCCGACATGTTGTCGCGGATAATTTCGGTCAAATGCGTGGTGATTACGGTGGGCGCGTCAACAACCGTATAGCCCCGGAACATGGCTTCTTCGCGGTGCTGCTCGTTTACCCAAACCGCGGGCAGTCCGAAGGTGGGCTCGGTGGTCGCCTCGCCCGGAAGCGAAATTGCTTCACCTCTCGGGTCCATGATCAGCAAAAGATTGGGGCGCAATTCGCCGCCGCCGCTCTCGATTTCCTTAATCCTGATGACATAGTTGTTGGTCGGGAGTTGCAAATTGTCTTGAATTCGCACCGCCGGCATGACGAAGCCCAGCTCACCCGCCAATTGTCGCCTGAGCGCCTTGATTTGGTCGGTAAGGCGACGTTCTTGGGTATTATTGATCATCGCCAACAAGCCGTAGCCAAGCTCAAGGCGAATATTGTCGATTTGCAGTGCGGCAGAGATCGGCTCTTCGGCCGGAACTTCCGGTTCCTCCTCTGCGGCTATAGCAGCGGCTTCTTCGGCTTCGGTCTCTACTTCCCTTTGATAGATCAAAAACGCGAGCCCACCGGTGAGCAGCGCAA